>CAZBOC010000085.1:0-10415 GCA_964493225.1 uncultured Caulobacterales bacterium
CGTCCGGGGACCTTGACATTCCCCGGCGACATACATACGCACTATCCGCGTTGTCCTGCGCGCGGTTTCCGAAATCGGCCGTCTTTTTTGGCGGGCGGTTCAATGAAGTAATACGACGCAGCATCGGCATCGCGACCCGGAATGACGCATCGCATGTCTTCGGCGGAAGGGCGAGGCGTTGGATTTTGAACACGCGCCCAGAAAGCGGCTCATGGCCGAGCCGCTCTGAAAGACCAAAGCCAATCTATGACATTTGAAGACCTCGGTCTGGAACCGAAACTGCTGCAAGCGCTTTCCGACGCAGGCTACGAAAAGCCGACGCCCATCCAGGAGGCGGCCATCCCGGAAGCGCTCAACGGCCGGGACGTCCTTGGGATAGCGCAGACCGGCACCGGGAAAACGGCGTCTTTCACGCTGCCGATGATCCAGCGCCTTTCCAAAGGACGCGCACGGGCGCGCATGCCGCGCTCGCTCGTACTTGCGCCGACGCGCGAACTGGCCGCCCAGGTTTCGGAGAACTTCGAAAAGTACGGCAAGCATTTCAAGCTGACGATGGCGCTCCTTATCGGCGGGGTCTCGTTCGCCGATCAGGACGCGAAGCTGACCCGCGGCGTCGACGTCCTGATCGCCACGCCGGGCCGCCTGCTCGATCATTTCGAACGCGGCCGCCTGCTTTTGACGGGAATTGAGGTGATGGTCGTCGATGAAGCCGACCGGATGCTCGACATGGGCTTCATCCCCGACATCGAACGGATATTCAAGCTGACGCCGATGACGCGCCAGACGCTTTTCTTCTCGGCGACCATGCCCCCCGAGATCCAGCGGCTGACGGACGCGTTCCTGAACGCGCCCGTCCGCGTGGAGGTTTCCAAACCCGCGACGACGGCGGAGACGATCACGCAGAAGATCGTGCGCGTGCCGAGCAAGGACGACGGCGTGAAGCGCGCGACCTTGCGGGAAATGATGCGGCGCGAGGACGTCAAGAACGGCATCATATTCTGCAACCGGAAAACGACCGTCGACGTTGTCGCGAAGTCGCTCCAGAAACATGGCTTCGACGCGCGGCCGATCCATGGCGACCTGCCGCAATCCTTCCGGACGGAGACGCTGGACAAATTCCGGTCGGGCGAACTCAAATTTCTGGTCGCCTCGTACGTCGCCGCCCGCGGGCGCGACATCCCGGACGTCACTCACGTCTTCAACTTCGACGCTCCTGTCCATGCGGACGACTACGTGCATCGCATCGGCCGCACCGGCCGGGCCGGCCGCGAAGGAGCGTCCTTCACGCTGATCGGCCCCGCCGACGACAAGATCTACGACGCCATCCTCCGCAAGATCGGCGTCGAAGCGATCGAGGCGCTCGAATTGCCCGAGGATTTTTACGGGGGCGCGATGCGGGGCGCGAAGGATCGCGGAGAGCGCCGCCGGTCGGGCGAAGCCGGCCCCAAATCGCGCAGCCGCCGGCGCGCAGCGCGCGAAGAGAAAAACGCCGAGGATGCTCCCACGCCCCGCAGACGCCGCCCCGCGGCGGAAGCCGACGAACCGGTCGTCGGCATGGGGGACCACGTGCCCGCCTTCATGCAACGTTAATGGGTCCGAATAGGCCGTATACGAAGCCCCCATCCCGCCGCCATTTCACGCGGCGCCGAAAGAGGGCGCAGAGATTTCTTTTACACCTTCTTGATACCGTCGCCCGAGCCGCCCCCCGCGTTTCGGAGACGACCGCAAATCCATGGCTCGCGCCGTCGAACAATCCCACCGCATAGCCGAAGTCGCCCTCGGGACGCTGAAGCAGATCGGCCTGGCGGCGAGCCCGCGCAACATAGAGGTCTGGTACGCGCATGTCGAAGGTCACAATCCCGCCCTTTCGCGGGAGATCCAGAAGCAATTCGACTTGCACGGACACATCACCCAGAAGCAGGCGGACGAGCTCTATGAACGCTTCATTCTGCACTCCGACCTCTCCGACGACGTCATCGAACTTGTCGCGAAATTCGAAGACGAAATTAATGCGTTGACAGACGTCATCGAGGCCTCCGGGGAAAGCGCCGAGGGCCACAGCCAGAGACTGCAGAACCTGTCGAAGGAGCTGCATCGCTCGGCGGTCGACCATCCCGCCGTCGGCGCGCTCCTCGAGAGCGTCATCAACGTCACGAAGTCCATGCGCGAGGAGAACAAGAACCTCGAGAAGCGCCTTGCGGAATCGTCGGACGAGGTCACCAATCTGCGCCACCGCGTGGAAAACATCCAGATGGAGGCGATGCTCGATCCGCTCACCGGCGTGAAGAACCGGAAAACCTTCGACACCGCCATCGAGAAATACGTCCGCGCAGCCCGCGAAAACGGCGACCCCCTGGCGCTCATTCTCGCGGACATCGATTTCTTCAAGAGCTTCAATGATCGCTGGGGCCACCAGACCGGAGATCAGGTGCTTCGCCTCGTCGCCGAGGTCATGAATGCGAACGTCAAAGGTCAGGACATCCTCGCGCGCTATGGCGGCGAGGAATTCGCGATCATTCTTCCCGGCACGACGCTCGACAATGCGGAGATGCTCGCCAATCGCATCCGCCAGGCCGTCGAGGCGAGGCGGCTCAAGAAACGGCGTACGGGCGAGGATCTCGGCGTCATCACCATGTCCATGGGCGTCGCGCTCCACCGCGAGCATGACAGCCTCGAAGGTTTCATCGAACGCGCCGACGGCTGCCTTTACGCGGCCAAGGACGGCGGTCGAAACCGCGTCGTCTCGGAAACGTCCGCCCGTTCCGACCGGCGGCGCGACGCTGAAGCGGCCGGCGCGGCCTGAAAGCGGCGCGTTCCCTGATCCCGATCGGCTGTCAGCCGGCGTTGCCGGAATGGACTTCCCGCTTGTCGTAAAGCGCGCGATAGGCCTCAAGGAACCGGCGGACCGCTGTCGGCTCGCCGGTGGCCGCGCGCGCCTCATCGGGGAGCGCCCCGTTCTCAAGACTCTCGATCATGGCGACGGCGCGGGCGAAGGCGGGCGCGCGTTCGCCGCGCCCGCGATGGGCCTTCAAGAGTGCGGCGATAGCGGCGGCGTCCTCCGCCATGGCGTATGCGACGCCCGCGCGGACGAAGTATTCGGTCATGCGATCATCCGCGCCGGCGCCGGATATTAGCGCCGCATAAGCAGCTCCCGCCTCGTCCCAACGCTCGGCCCGCCAGAGGATCTCGGCCTTCAGCGCCGCCGCGTCGAACGATGTCGCGCGCTCGAGAAGAATAAGCGCCATTTCCTCCGCACCCGTTTCGTCGAGGGCGCGCGCTTCGAGAAGACGTCGGCGCGCGTTGGTCTCCTCGTCCAGGCCGGCGATGCGCGTCGAGCGAATGACGCGCAAGGCCTCCTGCGGCCTATCCGAGGAGAGATAAATCTCGGCCAGGTCGGCGGCGACGGTTGAACGTTCGAAACCGCGCAGACGCTGAAAGACCTGGTGCTCCAGCAGTTCCGCAGCGGCTTCGCCGAGGTCGAGGGCCATCAGCCGGTCGGCGACCCGTCGGATCAGCCTGTCGCCTTCATCTCCCGGCGGCGCGTAGTCAATGTTTTCAAAGAAGAGCTTCGCCGCAACGATGGGGGGCGTTTCCGCTTCGGGAGCAAACAGCGTCGGCAGCACGCGCCGCAGGCGGCGCGATGCGACGGCGCTGTCGTCCGCATGGGGATAGCCCTCGGCGATCTCTCGAAGCGCGGCGATGACCGCGGGCGGATCGCTCGCCGGCGACTCCGCTCGCGCGAAAGCCAACGCCCGGCGGTAGCGCGGATCGTCGCTGCGCAGCGCCAGCGCATCGAAATCGGGCGGTTCGCGGCCGTGGCGGGCGCGATTGCTAAGCACGCGCAGGAGCGCGGCGCGTGCAGCGGCGGGGTCGACGCCGCCGGCCGCGACGTCGCGCAGGAGTTCGTCGGCCGCCGCCTCCCGCCCCCGCGCCTTTAGGAGGCGTGCGGCGTGAAGCGAGCGCAGGGCGTCCTCGGCCGGCGTCATGGGCAGCCGCAACGCTTCGCCCAGAGCCGCCTCGGCCGCGTCGAGGTCGCCCACGCCAAGCGCGCTCTCCGCCAGCAGAAGGAAGTATTCGGCATCCGGTCCCGCCGCCCCCTGCGCCCGAACGAACGCAGGCATGGCGCGGCTGTCGGCCCCGAGCCGCGCGGCCGCCCTGGCGATGAGCGCGGACGCCTCCGCGCCGTCAATCTCGCCCTCAAGAAGCGTGACGACCTCGGCGTGCCGCCCCATCGCATAAAGACTGCGCGCGGCCTGCAGCCGGAGACCGGGATCGGCGTCGACGTCAAGTTCGGCGAGAAGCGCCGCCGCCTCGGCGTGCAATCCGTATTCGGCGTATAACGCCGCCAGCGACCGCGCGGCGTCGACGGGCGCGGCGCCGCCCGCCGTCCGGGCTGCCTGCAACTCTGAGCGATAGGCTCGCTCGAGCTCGGCGAACCCTCGTTCTTCCGTCAGCGCTCGGAGCGCTTCCGGCGCCATCGCATGGATCGGCGGTCGCGCGGGCGCCAGGGTCGGCGCCGACGGATCCGGCCCGGCCGCTGCGCCGGCGCAGAGGACAGCCGCGGCAAATCCGGCGATGCTGCCGAACCCGATATCTCTCACGGCGACGCCGCCCCGCCTTCGCCCGCACGCCTCGCCCGGTTTCGATTCGCGAGCTTTCGGGTCAGGGAACGCGCCTTGTCGGGGTCCATCTCCGCGAGCACGCCCGAGATCGCCTGGGTGCGCATGCCGGCGGCCACGGGCACGAGGATCTCATCATCAAGCGCTTCGAAAATTCTCGCTGCGTCACGCGGCTTCATCTTTTCGTATGCGCTCGAGAGCGCCTCATAATCGGCTTCGTCGGCCGCGCGCCGCCGGGTTTGCAACGTCCGTAGCTTCTGCGCTTCGGCTTCAAGGGCGGCGATGCGGGTCTCGATCCGAGCCTCGGCGACGCGCAGGAGCTTCTCACGGGTTTCGATATTGCGCTCGCGCTTGTCGAGATCCTGCCGGCGGGCCGCGAGCTGGTTGAACAGGCGGGTTTCGACGTCGGAGCGTGCGGCCCCCGGAGGCTCGGCGTCGCGGGGCGAGGCGCCGTTCCGCGCCGCGGCGCGCGCCGGAGACCGCGAAGGCGAAGCCGGATCCCCCTCCTCGCCCGGCGCCGCGCTGACGGCGAAGGCTATGTCGGCTTCCTCGGCGGCCGCGCCTGAAAAACCGATCCAGAGATCGGCGGCGCGCAGGAGCGCGAGGACCGCCAAACTGAAAACCAAGACGGGCAGGGCATTGCCGCGTCTTCGCCGGGATGCTGCGCCCATCAACGCTCTCCCCGCTCTCGCGACGCCGTCCGCGCGCCCGCCGCACGCACCTCGGCCATCGCCTTTTCGATACGCGCCGCAATGTTCTCGCCGGCTCCCACCATGACCGAAAGTTCGCTTGCGAGCGCGCCGGCCTTTCGCATCGTCCGGTCGAGCTCCCGCCCGTCGGCCAGCCCGCTCTCCTCAAGGCGCGCGAAGGTGTCGCTCGCACGCCGCGTGGCCGCGTCGAAGGTCGCGATCGCTTCCTCGAGCGCAGCCTGGCCTTCCTTCAGCGCGCGCAGCCGCCGGTTGAGCATCGCGCAATAAAGACACGTGCCGGCCAGCAGCGCCGCGAGGAGAAGATCGGTCGCCGCGCCCAAGGTCATGGCGACGGGTCCTTGACTGCGCCGCCCGGGTCCTTTACCTCGCCGTCAAGGCGCACGGCCACGCGATCACCGGACCGCCCGATTTTTCCCCGGCCGATCGCGACTTCGCCCGCGCGCAATGCGACACCGCTCGAAGCCGCGGCCGGAAATACGAGCGTATCGCCCCGCTTAAGGCCCTGAACGCCGCCGAGCGACAATTCCCTTTCAGCGAGAACGGCGCGCAGTTCGATTGTCGCCGATCTGACCTCCGAGGCGAGGTGTTCGCGCCAGACCGAATCGGCGCCGTGCGCCTCGCCGATGAACTCGCACAAAAGCGCGGATCGAAGGGGCTCCAGCGTCGCATGGGGGATGATGATCGACGCCCGGCCGCCGAGCTGGTCGATGCGTATACGAAATTTCGCAAGGGCGCACACGCTCGCTTCCTGAACGATCGCGGCGAAACGCGGCGTCGTCTCAATGCGGTCCAGCGCGAATGCGGGCTCGGCGACCGGCATGAAGGCGGCGTCGAGATCGCCGACGAGAAGCGAGAGCATGCGCTCCGCGAGGGCAAGTTCGATCGCCGTAAAGCCGCGGTCGTCGATCTGCAAGGCGCCTACGCCGCGCCGCCCGCCGAGGAGGAGGTCGACAATCGACGAGACCAGCGTCGCGTCGGCGGCGACGAGGCAGTAATTGTCAAGGAGCGGAGAATAGACGACGCCGACCACGGTCGGCTGCGGCAGGGCCGCGAGGAAGTCGCCGAACCGCGTCGAGGTCACGTCGTCCAGAGCGACCTCCACATTGTCATCCGTCAGCTGCCGCAAAGACGTCGACATGCGCCGGGCCGTGTGATCGAAAACGACGTCAAGCATCGGCAGCCGGCGGTGCGAGACGAGAGCGGAATTGATCAGGGCCCTGAGGCCCGACCGGTCGACGCCTTCCTCGGCGTCGAAGTCGAAACCGAAAAGCTCGGAGAAGTCGTCTGCAGGCTCGTCCGACCAAGTGACTTCATCGTTCGGTTCATTTTTCGACACAGGCCGCGCGCCCCCTACGCATCACTGAATGACAAGTTCGTCAACGACGATCTCGTCGGCTTCCACCGGTGAAATGACGAGATTCACGCGGCGCAGCATCTCCCTCTTGACCCGCTCCATGCCCGCAGAACCTTCAAAGTCGCGCGCGCGCAACTGGCGCAAGAAAAAGGTCAGCCGCTCGACGATCTTCGGCTCGAGAGCCGCGATCGCGTCGACAGAAGTCTGTTCGCCCCCCTTGACGACGATCGAAGCCGAGAGGCGCAGATAGGCTTTGCGTCCGTCGGCGTCGGGCGCAAGATCGACGAGAAAGGGCGGGAGCGGCGCGTAATGCGCCTCGCCCAGAACCAGCGTCTGGAAGAATCGCGACGGCGCGCGGTCCTCGAAGACGCCGCGGCGCGTGATCAGGACGCCCGCAGCAGCCGCGGCGCCGGCTGCGAGAACAAAAAGGACTATGTATTTCCCGGGCGTGCGCACGCGCACGCGTTCCGGTCGCTCGACATTGGTCGCCATTTCGCTCGCCACGCTCAACCGGTCTCCATAACAGGCCGATCAGCGTTAAAAAGCCGTTTCCACGGCGGGTTTTGCCCGGCAGAAATTGCCCTCGCCACGATCTTTCCAGACATAGAATATTGTAATTACTCGCTTTTCCTGCTGGCACGCGCCTTGCCGGATGAACGGTGACCGCAAGGGTTGGAAGGGTGCTGCGAACTTATGGAAAACGCGATCACCGCAGGTTTGTCGAGGCAAATCGTTCTAACGCGGGCGATGGAGGCAACGGCCAACAATATCGCCAATCAGACGACCGCGGGCTTCAAGGCCGAGCGCCTCGCCTTTCGCGAATATGTATCGGCGCTTCCCATAAATGCGGCGTCAGCGGATATTAATGATCCGTATGTGTCTCTTGTCTTCGATCCCGAAAGTTACACCGACTTTTCACCGGGCGGGCTCGAGCCCACCTATGGCGACTTTGATTTCGCAATTGACGGGGACGGTTTTTTCGCGATTGAGACCGCCGGCGGGCCCCGATACACCCGCGACGGCAGGTTCACCGTCAGCGTCTTCGGCGAACTTGTCACGCGCGACGGGGCGGCGGTCCTTGACGCTTCGGGCGCGCCGATTTTGCTGGATCCGCAGGCGGGCCCGCCCGTTCTGACGCCCGAGGGTTCGCTCCAGCAGAACGGCGTTGCGATCGCGGATCTCGGCGTTTTCGCCTTCGAGGACCTGACGGGCCTCGCCCATGTCGGGGACAATCTTTTCGCCGCAAGCAACGCGCCGACGCAAATCGCCGCGCCGCGCGTGCGCCAGGGCTTCATTGAAACGTCGAACGTCCAGTCGATCGGCGCGGTGACCGACATGATCGAGATCATGCGCGCCTATCAACAGGCTTCGCAGGTCGTCCGGACGGCGGACGAACTCGCTCGCGAGGCCGTCTCCACGCTGAACGAACAGGCTTAGGAGCGCGCCCGTGAAATCCTTGTCCATCGCCGCCACCGGCATGCTCGCGCAACAGCGTAATGTCGAGGTGATTTCGAACAACATCGCCAATCTCAACACGGTGGGTTTCAAGCGTCAGAGGGCGGAGTTTCAGGATCTCCTCTACCAGACGCTTGAGCGCGCCGGCGCGGTCTCTTCGGTGACGGGCGCAGTCGTTCCGAACGGCGTCCAGATCGGGGCCGGCGTCAAGACCGGCTCCGTCTACCGAATCACCGAACAGGGCGCAGTGACCCAGACGGGCAACGATCTTGATCTCGCGATTTCCGGGCGCGGCTTCTTCCGCATACTTCTGCCCGACAACACCGAGGCCTATACGAGAGCGGGGAATTTCGCCGTCTCCGCAGACGGACGGGTTGTCAGCGAGGACGGCTATGAGGTTCTGCCCGGCGTCACGGCGCCCGAGGACGCGGTCGACATCTCGATTTCCGAGGATGGACTCGTCCAGGCGCGCATCGCCGGCGAGCAGGATCTGCGCGAACTCGGACAATTGGAGATCGCCACCTTCTTCAATGAATCCGGTCTGGAGGCCATCGGCGACAATCTGCTGCTGCAGACGACCGCTTCCGGCGAACCCGTGATCGGCAATCCGGGCGACGAAGGCTTCGGCACCGTTCTGCAGGGATTTATCGAGACGTCGAATGTCGACCCGGTGCAGGAGATCACCTCGCTGATCGCCGCTCAGCGCGCCTATGAAATGAACGCCCGCGTCATCGAAACGTCCGATGAAATGCTCGCCACCAACGCCAATCTCCGTCGATAGAAAGTCCGTATCATGAAGGCTCCGCGCCTGCCCGGATTCATCGCCTACGCCGCTGTCGCGCTCTGGTTCCTTATGACCGTCATGACGCCTGTTTCGGCGCGGGCGCAGGATGCGCCTTCGTCAGTCATCGCGCGGATCGAAGCCGCGCTCATCGCCCGCGGGGCCCCTGCGAATGGGGAGATCATCCTCGACGCGCCCGGCGCAGCGGCGTCGCTGGCCGGAGGCTCCGCGTTCGTTGAGAGCGTGCGATTCAATCCGGCGAGCGGGCGCTTCCTCGTGCGCATGCGCAGCCGCGCCGGCGCCTCCGTCATTCCGGTCTCGGGCCGGATCGCGGCCGCGGCGCGCCTGCCGGTTCTCGCCGCCGCGCTGGAGCGCGGCGAGATCGTCGGCGAGGACGACGTCGTCTTCATCGAGCGCGCCGATGTCAAGCCATCGCTTTTCATTCGCTCCGCCAACGACCTCGTCGGCATGGAAGCCCGCAGACCGCTCGCCGCCGGCGCGCCCCTGCGCCCTAGCGACGTCGCCGCGCCTGTTCTGGTCAGAAAGGGCGCGCTCGTGACGATCCATTTCGAGCGCGGCGGCCTGCGCATCGCGGACCAGGGCGTCGCGCAGCGTTCGGGGGCGAAGGGCGACGTCATCAGTATCGAGAACGCCCGGAGCGGCAGATCGGTGAAGGCGGTGGTCACGGGCCGGAACGCCGCGCGCGTCATCGGCGCATCCGCATCAATTCAACCCCAGGGCGACTGACGCCATGACGCGCTTCCCACGCATCATCCACGCCGGCCTCGCGGCCATCGCCCTTTCATCTTGCGCGGCGGCCGGTCGCATCAAGGATATCGGACGCGCACCGGATCTGTCGGCCACGGAAAATCCCGCCGCGCTCTATGGCGGGCGCACCGTGGCGCTGCCGATGCCAGCCTCGCGCGACGAGGCGGCCGGCGCGAATTCTCTCTGGCGTGCGGGCGCGAAGTCGTTTTTCAAGGATCAGCGCGCCGTGGCGCGGGGCGACATCGTCACCGTGGTGATTGACATCGACGACCGCGCGCGCCTCGACAATCGCACGCAGCGGACCCGCGCGAACAATGAAAGCGCGGAGCTGCCGGCTTTCGGCGGGCTGGAACAGTCGCTCGTCGATATTCTGCCTGAGGGCGCGAACGCGGCGCAGCTTGTCGATCTTCAGTCGGATTCGACCAGCCGGGGCGAAGGCTCGGTCAATCGCCGCGAAGACGTCGAACTGACAATCGCTGCAATCGTCACGGACGTTCTGCCTAATGGCAATCTTGTTATCGCCGGCAAGCAGGAGGTGCGCGTCAATTTCGAGGTGCGAGAATTAATCGTTACCGGGATCATAAGACCGGAGGACATCTCCAACGCGAACCGGATCAGCCACGCCCAGATCGCCGAGGCGCGCATCTCCTACGGCGGACGCGGGCAATTGACCGACGTGCAGCAGGCCCGGTACGGCCAACAACTCTACGACATCATCTTCCCGTTCT
>CAZBOC010000086.1:0-10276 GCA_964493225.1 uncultured Caulobacterales bacterium
GCGAGGGGACTTTGAAGCGCCCGTCGCCGGCGCCCTCGTCGGTGTTGACCGCGTCGAGGCCGATGTTGTGCGTGTCGTTCGCGACCTGGGCGTCGGTGCGATGGCAGCTCGCGCAAGAGCGGGTGCCGGACCGCGCCAGGCGCGGCTCGAAGTGCGCGGTCGGAACCTCACGCCCGTCGCTCTGAAGGCGCCGGAGGAAAGGCCCGCGAGGCGGCTGCTGGGCGGCGGCGAGCGCAAGATCACCGGCAACGGCCTCGTTATTTTCACTCGCCAGCTCGCCGTTCTGATCGGCGCATCGACGCCGCTGGAGGAGGCGCTCAGCGCCGTCGCAATGCAGACCGACGACGCGAACGCGCGTCAGATCATTCTCTCCGTGCGCGAACGGGTCATCGAGGGCTGGCGGTTCGCCGACGCCCTGAAGCAGCATCCGAAGTCGTTTCCGGATCTCTATCGCGCCGTCATCGCGGCGGGCGAGACCTCCGGCGACATGCGCGGCGTTCTCGACCGTCTCGCCAGCATGCTGGAGAAGAACCGGGCGATGCGCAACAACGCGCTCGCAGTCCTCATCTACCCCGCGGCGCTCGCCTTTATCGCGACGGGCGTCGTCACGTTCCTGCTGACGACGGTGGTGCCGAAGATCATCGAGAACTTCAACACTTTCGGCGGCGAACTGCCGGCGATCACGAAGATGGTCGTGGGTCTCTCTGAATTTCTCGGCGCGTACGGACTTTATCTGCTCGCGGGCCTTGTCCTTTTCGCCGTCGGCTTCTGGCGCGGCATGAAGATTCCCGCCTTCAAACTCGCCTTCGATCGCTGGATCCTGACCTGGCCTATTCTCGGCAAGCTGTTGCGGGGGCTCGACGGGGCGCGCTTCGCGCGGACGCTCTCGACGCTGTTCTCCGGCGGCGCGCCGCTCCTCGACAGCCTCGTCGGCGCGAGACGGACGGTCTCGAACGCGCATATCCGTGGAAAGCTGGAGCAGTCGATAACCATGGTGCGCGAGGGCTCGGCGCTCGCCAGCGCCCTCAAAAGGCCGCACGTGCTGCCGGCGATGATGGTGCACATGGTCGCCGCCGGCGAACGCGCGGGCGAGGTCCCGGCGCTGCTCGACAAGGCGGCCGAGCAACTGGAGGACGAATTCGAGACGGCGTCCACCGTCGCGCTGCGGCTCCTGGAGCCCGCGATCATCATCGCCATGGGCGCTGTCGTGATGGTGATCGTCCTGTCGATCATGCTCCCGATCCTGAGATTGAACACCCTCGCGTCAGGCTGATAAACTCCGTCGCTGTTGGAGGAAGACCATGCAGATTTTCGAAGAACTCGACGATTCCGGAAGCGCAGGCGGCCGATCCGGCGAACGCGGCATCACGCTGATCGAACTCCTTGTCGCGCTGACGATCCTCGCCTTTATTTCGGCCGTCGTTGTCGTGAACATCCTGCCGGAACGCGACAAGGCGGCGGTGCGCAAGGCCGGCATCGACATCCGCCAGATCGAGGCTGCGCTCGACCAGTACCGGCTCGACATGATGACCTATCCGACGACCGAACAGGGTCTGCAGGCGCTGGTGTCGCTCCCCGCCAACGCCGGCCGCGCCGACCGGTATCGCCCTGGCGGCTATCTGAAATCGCTGCCAAGGGATCCGTGGGGAAATCCGTACCAATACCGTTTTCCGGGCCTTAACGGCCGCGCCCTCGACATCTACTCTCTCGGCGCGGACGGCCAGCTTGGCGGCGAGGAACTGAACGCCGATATCGGAAACTGGAACCAGGAATAGGGGTCCCGGCCCCATGCGCGGCTTCACCCTGATTGAGCTCCTGATCGTTATGGCGATCCTAGCCAGCGTGTCGCTCGCGGTGGTGATGAACGCGCCGACGGCGCGGCCTCCCGCCCAGGAGGCGGCCGAGCGTTTCGCCTTCGCGCTCACCGTCGCCGACGACGCGGCCGCCATTTCGGGACAGCCCCTGCGCCTGGTCGTCGCGGACAACACCTATTTTTTCGAGCGCTACGGCGCCGGCGAGTGGACGCCGGTCCCCCTGGGGAAATTGCCGGCGGTCACAATCCTGCCGCCGGGCGTCGCCTTCACGCTCGCTACGGAAAGTCCGGTCAAGGATAATGAAGAACGGCTCCTCAGCCGCGAGGCCGAAGAGGCCGGGCGAGATGAGAACGATGAGCGCCGCATCGTCATGATTGATCCCGCCGGTCTGCCGGCGACCGTCAACGCCGTATTTTCCGGGCCGCGCCGGCGGTGGGTGGTGCGCCGCGACGCCATGGGGGAGGTCGCAATTGGCTGAGCAGGGCGCAGAACCCGCCCGCGGGATGACCCTGATCGAAGTCATGGTCGCGCTTGCGGTGCTGGCGCTGGTCGCGTCGGGCGTCCTCGCGCTCGTCAGCCAGAATGCGCGTTTCATCGTCGCCGCGGAGGACCGGCTCATGGCGAGCGTTCTCGCGGACAACCTGATGATCGAGCGTCTCGCGACGATCGCGCCGCTCGATGAAGGCGAGGAGATCTTCGAGGAGGAGTTCTCCGGCCGTCTGTGGCGTTGCGAGGAGACGATCACGCGGGTTGGCGAGACCGGCCTCTCGCGCATCGACGTCAAGGTCGCGCTCGTCGGCAGCGAACAGACGCTGGCGAGCGCGACGACTCTCACGGACGGGCCATGACCGCCGCGACGGGGCAGAAGGGGTTCACTCTCGCCGAACTGATGATCGCGCTTCTCGTGTTCGCCTTCGTCGCGGGGGTCGGGGTCTACACGCTGCGCCTCGGCGTCGAGGCGCGCGACCAGCTTGAACGCGCGGACGCGGAAATCCGCGACATTGAGCTGATGCGGGTCCTGATCAAGAACGATCTCCTGCAGATTGTCCCCCGGCCTGTGCGGCGTGAGTTCGGCGAACGCTCAGACGCCTGGTTTTACGGCGGCGCAACCCACCCTGACCGGGCCGAGGACCCATCCGAGACGCAGCTTGTGTCCTTCGTGCGCGACGGCTGGATCAATCCGGAAGCCGGCGAGCCGCGCTCAAGCCTTCAATTCGTCCAGTATATCGCGCGCGGGGGCAGCCTCGTTCGCCGGGTGCGTCCGTTTCTGGATGACGCGCGCGACCAGCCGACGGCGGACCGCGTTCTCCTCGACGACCTCCTTGAGGTGCGGGTCGAATTCATGCGCGGGGAGGTGAACGGCCGCTTTGACTGGGTCGATGACTGGCCGACGGCCGGCGCGCCGGATCCGAGCCCCCGGGTCATCGCCTTGACAGTCACCGATCGGCGCTACGGCGAGATCCGCCATCTGTTCCGCGTTCCGCGCGTGCGCGGGATCGCGTCGTGAGCGCGCCGCGCTCCAGCGGCGGCGAGACGGGCGGGGCGCTGATCACCGTTCTGTTTCTGGTCGTCATTCTGAGTTTCGTCGTACTTTCGGTCAGCCGCACGGCGAGCCTCGCCGCGCAGCGCGCCTTCGCGGCGCGCTCCCATGGCGAGCTATACTGGATTGCGGTCGGCATGGAGGCTCTCGCCGCCTCGGCGATCCGGCGCGTCTCGGAGCAGACGTCCGACGCCATTACGCCCGACAATCCCCTTCTTGCGAGCGTATACGATCTGCCGATCGAGGGGGCGTCGGCGCAGATCGCTTTCAGCGACCAGACGCGCTGTTTCAACATCAATGCGCTCTCCCGGCCCGCCGAGGGCCCTGCGGGCGGGCCCGGCGTCGATCCTGAAGCGCGCCGCGAGCTCATGGCGTTCGCGCGCAATGTCGGGATCGCGGGCGGCGAAATGGTCCAGCTTGCGGCGGTCGTGGCCGACTGGATAGATGAGGACGATTTCCAGGAGCCCCGCGGCGCAGAGGACAATTTCTACACGGCGCTGCCGACGCCCTATCGCACCGGCGGCGTCCCGCTCGCCGACGTGACCGAAATCCGCGCCATGGTCGGCGTCAACGAAGAGTTCTATCGCCTCGTTTCTCCGGCGCTCTGCGCTCATCCGTCGACGTCGCCGACGCCGATCAACGTGAACCTGCTGACCCCCGACCATGCGCCGCTCCTCGCCGCCGTGCTCGGAGAAGGCGTCACCGCGACCGACGCCCAGAACATCATCGCCGAACGCCCGCCAGGCGGCTATCGTAAAATCGCCGATTTTGAGGCGAACGAACTCGTCAGGGCCGCCAGGGCCAAATCCGGCGAGGCCGGCGACCGCGGCGTCAGGCGGCGACCGGAGGACGCCGGGGTCGAAAACGGCGAAAGCGGTTCGGGCGACGACCCGGGCTCCGCGCGATTGGCAGTGACTTCTCAATATCTGGCCGCTAGGGGTGTCGTGGAGCAAGGCGTGATGTCTCTGGAATTCAACATCCTTTTCGAACTCAGCGGCGGCGAGGTCAGCGTCGTTTCGCGGCGGATCGGACGGCGCATATGACGCGCAGGCTACTGGTCTTTCTCGGCGAGACGCTCTCGGACCCGGTTTCCTGGGGACTTATCGATAATGGCCAGCTGATCGAGGGCGGCCGGCTTCGCGATGCGCAGGGCCTGAAAACCCTGCGCAAACACCAGGAGGGCGTTGATCTCTCCGCCGCTTTCCTGCCCGGCGAGCAATCGATTCTCCGACGGATCGAAACGCCGCCGAAGTCGCCCGCCAAATTCCGGGCTGCTGCGGCCTACCTCCTTGAGGACGAATTGAGCGAGCCGCTGGAGGCGCTGCACTACGTCGTACAGCACGCCAGCGCCGGCGGGCGCGTCCTCGGCGTGCGCGACGGGCTCATAAGCGCCTGGCTCGGCGCGTTCGAGGAGGAAAAACTCGAATTCGACCTTCTGACGACTGACGCCGCCGCGCTTCTCGGCCTTGGCGACGGCGTCGTGGTCATCCGGGACCGCGTTAGGACGGCCTGCGGCGCGCCGCACGTCGCCTTCGCTTGCGAGAACGCCCTGTTCGACGCGCTCGCAGCAGACCTCCTCGGCGATCTGGGCGACATGCGCGTTCAGTGCCTTGGCGAAGACGGCGAGCTTCCCGCGTGTTTCGCCGGCCTCCAGATCGACTGGCTCGGACCCTTTGACGAGGCGCAGCGGCTTGAATTCTTCGACCACGCGCTGAACGTCAGCATGCCGATAAATCTCCTGCAGGGGGCGTATCGACGCAAACTGCAATGGCGCGCCGGGCTGGCCCCGTGGCGGCGGGCCGGCGTCATTCTCTCCGGCGTGACTGTCCTCTCGCTCGCCGCCGTCGCCGCGGACGCCCGAAAACACGATCGCATTGGCGAGCGCTGGATCGAGCTATCCCGCGAACTGCACCAGCGCAGCTTTCCAGAGGCCGCAAGCGCGGACCCCGTCGCCAATGCGCGTGCGGTTCTTCAGGCCGGCGGCGACAACGCGACATTCATCCTCGTCAGCAATCTTCTTTCCAGCGCGCTTGAGGGCAAGGACGACGTCCAGATCGACCGCATCGGCTTCGACAGCGCCAATGGTCGTTTTTCCGTCAGCGTGCGCGGCCAGTCCGACGACGCGATAGAACGTCTGCGTCGCGATCTCGCCGAGCTTGGCGTAACGGTGCGCGATAACGGTGGCGTGCGCCAGTCCCGCGGCTTTCGCTTGGGCGAATTCCTGGTGGAGCTTTCATGAGCGCGTTCTGGCGAAATCTCTCCGATCGCGAGCGGCTCCTCATTCTCGTCGCGGCCGCGGTCATTGGCGTCGGCGTCTTCTATTTCGCTATTGTCAATCCCGTTCTCGGATGGCGCGAATCCGCGGAACGACGGGCTGTCGCGGCGGAACGCAATTTCGAACTCGTCCGCCAGGCCGCGGCGCGCCGACCCGCCAGCGATAAAAGCGCGAACGTCGATAAGCAGACGCCCGCAAGAGTTGTAATGGCGCGAACGGACAGCGATTTCGGGTTCCGGCTGACGCAATACAACGAGTTGCCAGGCGGCGACGTGACCGCCACTATCGACGACGTCAGCGCTGAAGCGGTCTTTGCATGGATCAGCGCGCTCGAAAAGCGCTACGCCATTGTGGTCATCTCTGCTAACATCGCGCGTGACAACGACGATCCTTCGCTGGTTCGGGCGCAGTTTACGCTGGGTCGGATTTGAGCGAGCGGCGACGAGTGAGAAATGGCGTCTAGCGGTAAATTGAAATCCTTTCTGAAGGGCGGCCTTTTCTGGGCTGCGGGCGTTTTCACGTTCACGGCGGCGCTTGCGGCGACGGCCCCGGCGAGCCTTCTCAAGCACGGTCTCAGAAAGGCGCCCGGCGATTTCAGTTATCTCCGGATAGAAGGGACGATCTGGAACGGGGTGATCCGTGAAGCGTCTCTCAACGGGGCGGATCTTGGCGACGTCTCCTTTTCGGTCCACGCCTTGGCCTTCCTGAAGGGGCGGGTCGAGGCGAGCATGGCGGCCGACGGGCGCGATGTATTCGGGTCCGGTCGCCTCGCCGCGACCTTCAGTGGCGAAATCTTGCTGTCCGACGCGGATCTTCGCTTCAATCTGACCACTGTCAGCCGGCGCTACGCCTTGATGGGCGCGCCGATCGAGGGCGCCGCCTCCATTCGCGTCGACAAGTTGAGCTATTCCGCGTCCGGCTGCGCCGCCGCCGCGGGCGAGATCTGGACCGACGTGCTCCGCGGACCCGCCCGCGTCTTCGACGGCGAAGCGTTCGATCTTTCCGGACCGCTGGGCTGCGAGGACGGCGATCTGAAGGTCGCCCTCACGGGCAGCGGCGGGGAGGGTAGCGCTTCGCTTGAGATCGCCCTGCGCCCGGACCTGACCTACGAGCTGGTCGCCGACGCGTCTCCGCGCCGCAGCGAAGTCGACGACGCGCTGCGCATGCTCGGTTTTGAACAGGGACCAGGCGGTCTCACCTACGGCGCCTCCGGGGTGTTCAGGGGGGTCTGAAGGTTGCACCGCATTCGGGCACGCTTCGCCGCCGGTCTTCTCGCGGCCCTGCTTTCGGCCTGCGCCAGCAGCGGCGGCCCGAACGCCGCGCCCGCGGCCCCGGCCGATGAAGCGACGTCCGTCGGGCGAGAGGAGTCGGAAGGATACGTACTCACCCGGATATCGGAACCGGTTCTCGAGACCGGTCGGTGCGGCATGCTCTTGTGGACCCTAGAGAACGATCGCCCGTCGGCGGTCTTCAAATTCACCGACAACAAGGGCGGTGTCCTTTCGGTCAACGGGGAGCAGTATCCGTTGACCCGGACCGACGTTGCGGGCGAGCAGGCCTTCGGGGTCGCTGAGCGCCAGCGCTTCACCGATGAAGCGCGTTTCTTCGACGTGACCGTCGCTGTTCAGATCGGCCTCGGTTTCGACCACGGCGCCTACCTCGAACGCGGACTGATCACGCTGGTCACGCCCGAAGGCTGGCGCAGCGTCACGCCGGTGGCGGGCATTGCGGGCTGCCGCAGGGGATGAGGCGGCCCGGCGCGCGAGCCTGGCCGCACGTCTCGGATCCGGCTGCTCTAGGCGTTCAAATGGCGTAGCACGATCGCTGAGACGGCGATAATGACGCCAAGACTGGCGACAGGATATCCGCGTCGGTCGGGCGCGAGGCAGGCATGCGGTCCGAGGTGGAACACCATGATATAAATGAGAGCGCCGGCGGTCGCGCCAGCGAGGGAGGCAAAAGCCAGTTCGCCGATGAACAGCGATGCGAATACGGCGCCTGCGACAGTGGTCGCAGACGCCGCGATAAAGGCCCAGAACCCCGCCGCCGCCGGGTTCATGCCCGTCTCCCGCAGGAGAAAGAAGGCGATCACCCCTTCCGGAAACTCGTGCAGAAGGAGACCGATGGTGGCGATACCGCCCGTGAAGAGGTGTTCGTGGAAGGACGTTTCGTAAATCACGCCGTCCAGAAACGAGTGGAAGCCGAGCGCGATGATCGATGCGAAGCCGAACGCCGCCATGGCGGCGCCGTCCCGGCCGCGCGACGCGAATTTGAGGCTGACCCCGATGGCGGACATGCCGATGAAGCCGGCGAGTATTGCCCGCCAGGCCTTGCGCGAATGCTGCAGCGCTTCCGGCGCGAGGTGCAGCGTCACGGCGACAAGGAGGACGCCTACGGCGAATGCGGAGAAATAGGGACTGTTGCGCCGGCCCCAATCGCCGAGCAGCGCCATGGACACGAGCCCCGCAGTGCTGACCAGGGCGGCGGCGACGCTGGCGATCAGCCCACTGTCTAAATAGGTTACCGCGGACAATTCTTTTTACACCCCTCGCCCCGCCATTCTCACGACGGGTTGGTTTTTGTTATAGCATCACGAAAAGTTCAAAAGAAATAGCCCGGGATTTGTTACGAAGTCACTTCTTCGGCGGCCGATCCGTCGGCCGGAACGCCTCCCGACGGCGCGGGCCGGGTTTTATGCTCCCATGCGGCGCGCTGACGGTTCCAATGGCCTCCGCGCAGGCGTATGTTCGAAACGAGGGGCGCTCGGCGCGCAATCCGCGAGAAACGAACTGGCGATATGTCTCACTGCGGTCACGCTTTCGATAAACTATCGGACGGTCGCCGCCTCGCCGCGGCGTTCTGCGTGATCGCCGTCTTCATGGTCGTTGAAGCGGTAGGCGGGATCGTGTCCGGGTCGCTTGCGCTGCTGGCGGACGCGACGCATATGCTGACCGACGCGCTGGCGCTCGCGCTGGCGGCGAGCGCGCAGTGGCTGGCGGGGCGGCCGGCCGACAACAGACTTCATTTCGGGTACAGACGAACGCAGGTTCTGGCGGCGTTCGTGAACGGCATTGCGCTCGCCTTTCTGCTCGCCTGGATTTTCATAGAGGCGCTGCGCCGTTTCTTCTTCGCCCCCGTCGACGTCGACTGGTCCTTGATGCTGAATGTCGCGTTTCTCGGCCTTCTGGCGAACGGGGTCGCTTATCTCATTTTGCATGGCTCCTCGAGCGCGAACATGAACGTCCGCGGGGCCATGCTTCACGTCGTGAGCGACCTTCTCGGGTCAGTCGCCGCGATCATCGGTGCGCTCATCATTGCTACGACAGGATGGACGCGGATCGATCCTATCCTTTCGATCATCGTGGCGCTGTTGATCGGGCGTTCGGCATGGCGATTGCTGCGCGAAACGGCGCATGTTCTCATGGAGGGCGCGCCGACGCATATCGACGTGGAGAAACTCGTCGTGGATCTTCGCCGCGCCGCGCCTGAAGTCGCCGACATCCATCAGGTTCAGATCTGGCAGCTGACGCCGGACGAAATCCGTCTGACGATGCATGCAAAGATCAAGTCGCCCGACCATGTCGAGAGCGCGTTGCAGCGCATGAAGGCTTTCCTGGAAGCGAATTACGGCATTGACCAGTCAACCGTTCAGGTCGAAACGGGCGACGAGTGCCCCGATTGCCGCGTCGACGACGAACGTGTCGACGTGCTGCGTCTCGATCCGGAAATCAGCGGACGCGCGGCGATCCTGTCCGAGGCGGGCGCGTCTGTCGCGAGCGCGGCCAAGTAGGCCGCAAGGCCCTCGAACAAAGAGGCCGCGCGTGATTGACGGGGTGGCCGCGCCGGGGCAAGCCTCAACCGCGCCGCCAAGGCCGGAGCGCGCGCAAACTTTTGGAGACGTCGTTCATGCCCCAGCCGACAGCCGCCATTCTCGCCATTGGCGACGAGCTTCTGTCAGGGCGGACGCGAGACGCGAACATCCATTTTCTCGCCGGCTGGCTAACCGATCGCGGCGTCGCCTTGCGCGAAGCGCGCATCGTGCTTGACGACGAGACTGCGATTGTCGCCGCGCTCAACGCCCTGAGGACCGATCATGACTACGTCTTCACCTCGGGCGGCATCGGGCCGACCCATGACGATATCACCGCGGATGCGGTTGCGAGGGCTTTCGGCGTCGCCATCATCGAACATCCGCAAGCGATCGCGCTGATCGAACGGCACTACGCCGCTCGGGGCGAGACAGTCACGCCCGCCCGCCGGCGCATGGCCCGGATGCCGGAGGGCGCGCGCCTGATTCGAAATCCCGTGACGGGCGCGCCGGGCGTCGCTATCGAAAACGTCTATGTACTCGCCGGCGTGCCTTCGATTTTTCAGGGCATGCTGGGCGCGGTCGAGACCGAGATAATCGGTGGGGAGAAAATTGTTTCTCGCGCAGTCACCGCGCCGGGCCTTCCGGAATCGAAAATCGCTGACCAGCTAAGAGAAATCCAAGGCGCGCTGAAAAACGTTGCTATCGGGAGTTATCCCATCGACGGGGACGAGCTTGGCGTTACCGTCGTCGCCCGGGCGGGGGAGGCCGCAATTGCGGAGGCGGGGGGGGGGCGCGGGGCGCCCCCCCCGCGCGCCCCCGGGCGGGCGCCCGGGCAC
>CAZBOC010000087.1:0-10260 GCA_964493225.1 uncultured Caulobacterales bacterium
AGTGGCGTTGAGATAAGCAGGGGCGTTTTCAGTGTCAACGAACGGTGTACCATCTGAGGCGATAATGGAGGGGCGCCAGCGCCGATGACACGCAAGCGCTCAAAAAGTCAGGACCGGGAAATCCTGCGCGCCGCCATCGGCGCGCCCCTTGGCGTCGCTGCTGCGATCCTGAAGGGCGTCGGCAAGCTGATCGCCACGATCTGGCGCATTGCGGGCGCGCTTGACAGCGCGCTCTGGCACGGCTTCCGGCATATCGCCCATTCGATCCTCGCGGCGGCGGGGCTCGTCATTCGAACAGCGTGGGGGGGCGTGGAGGATTTCGCGCGCTGGCTGCCCAGCCGGGCCGGCCGCGCCTACAGCGCCCTTTCCGGCGTCGTTCTGATTGTTTCGGGCCTTTGGATCACGGACGAGTTGGTTCTGGCGCCCGATCGTTTCGCCGGCGGCCCGGATCTGGCGCCGTCCCCGCCGGTCGACGAGGCCGACCCCATCCTCGCGCGGGTCGGCGGGCGCTACGTGCATCTCTCGGACGTCTCCGAGGCGGCGCGCTCGAGCGGCGCCCTTGACGACGGCGAGGTGCTGACGCCCGCGGCGGCGTTTTCGCGAGGCCTCGTGGAAAATTATGTGCGCCAGCGGCTTCTTGCGCACGCGGCTCTGGAGGAAGGAATTCACCGCAAGGGCGCGACCGCGCAAAGGCTGGGTCTGGCGCGCGACAGGATCCTCGCGGCCGCCTATCTCGACAAGCGCATCGACGCCGTCGTCACGTCGGAGGCGGTGCGCAATTTCTACAACTCCCAGGCCGGGGTGACGCTTCTCGGCGACGAAGTGCGCGCCCGCCATATTGTCGTGCGCACCCGCGAGGAGGCCTATATCATCCTGCTCGCCCTTGAGGACGGCGAGGACTTCGCCGAACTCGCAAAGGAATGGTCGATCGATCGCTCGACGGCCCCGCTCGGCGGCGAAATCGGTTACTTCACCAAGGACATGGTCACCCCCGTGCTCGCCGACGCGGCCTTCACGACCGAGCCCGGTTCCCTCGCGCCGCTTTTCGTCAGCGAGTTCGGCTGGCACGTCCTTGAAGTCCTCGACCGCCGTCCGACCCGCGGCGTCGGCTTCGACAGCGTGAAGCCGAACATCGAACGCTTTCTCAGAATGCGCACGATCGAGGCGGCTCTCGAGGAACTGGAGCGGAAAGACGAGGTCGTCTACTACGGGCCCCCGAACGAACCTGCGCAGGCCGGCGCTCTCGAAGAGGGCGCTGAGGAAAGCCGGCGCGATGAAGCCGGACTCTCCGGCGCGGACGCCGCGATCCGCTGAGGCGCCCCGCCGCCGGAGCGTGGCGTGGCAATATTGTGAACGCACATTTACGACGGTTGTGAACCAATTCTATACGGTCGCGCCGTCAGAATGGGGCCAAAAGATGGCGAGTGTGCTGATTGTGGCGGCGTGCGCCTTAATTGATCGCGACGGACGCGTTTTGCTGGCGCAACGTCCGGAGCGCGCGCGCCATGGCGGGCTCTGGGAATTCCCTGGCGGGAAGCTCGAAGCGGGCGAAACGCCGGAGGAGGCGCTGAGACGGGAGTTGAACGAGGAGCTGGGCCTGACGATCGACGCGGCGTGTCTCGCGCCGTTCGCCTTCGCTTCCCACGATACGGATGATTTTCACCTTTTGATGTTGCTCTATCTCTGCAGGAAATGGAACGGAGCGGCGAAGCCCCTCGCGGCTCAGTCGCTGAAATGGGCGCGTGCGGACGAATTGGCGCGATATAAAATGCCGCCGGCGGACATTCCGTTGGCGGCTCAACTAAGGGACCTTCTATGTTAGGAAAGCAAGCGGAAGCCGTCGCCGCAGCAAGGCCCGCCACTGACTTCGGCAGGTTCCTGCAGGATGAACGCGGCGCGACGGCGATCGAATACGGGCTGATCGTAGGATTGATATTTCTGGCCGTGGTCGGCGCGGTCAGGCAGTACGCCGACAATACCGGGTCGATGTATTCGAAAATCAGCAGCGCTGTCTCGGACTAGAAACGCGCAACAACGCGGCCGCGCCGGGCTCGCTGCTGCGTCGCAAGCGATAACCCCTTCCTCGCGATATCTTGCCGGGAGCGACGTGTTTTCGGGAGGCGGCTGCCGAGACGCGGGCGCCAATCCGCAAGCCCGGCGCCCCGCTCCGAAGGCGCGATCGCCTGGCGTGGGGCGCGAGGATCAGACATCGCGCACCGCGTCGGCCAGCGAATGGCGGGCCGATCCCGGCGGCAGGGGTTTGGGCTGGCCGGGGTCGGGCGACCAGGCGGTCAGATAGGCGATGTCGAAAGTCACGCGTCCCCCGGCGGCGGCGATCGTGTTCAGGGCCTCCGCCGCGATCCGCCTGTCCGCGAAGGCCTGGCGCCGTGCGAGCGCATTCGTCTCTCCCATATCACGCAAATCGCTGATCAGCCTCGTCGGGTCGTGATAATCGACGGCGACGGCGTCGAGGTCGACGACAGGCATGGCGAAACCAGCCCGCTGAAGCGCCGCGCCAAGATCGCGGACCGTGGCGAACGGCGCGACCCGCGGCGCGACGCCGCCGGTCAAGGTCGTCTCGGCCGCATAGAGCGCCTCGCGCAGTTCGCGGAGCGTGTTCTCGGCGAATAGCGCGGCGACGAAGAGCCCGTCCGGTTTCAGCGACGCGCGAGCCTGCGCAAGCGCGCCAACGAGGTCGTTCGCGCCGTGCAGCGTCAGAAGGCTGACGATCAGATCGAGACTGGCGGGCGCGACCGGCCAGCGCTCCTCATCCGCTGCGAAGCCGAGGCCGCCCCCCGCCCGCGTCCCGCCGGCGTGCGGCTGCCCGACAGGCTCGACGCTGATGATTTCGCCGACGCCGCAGCCCGGCGTCAAAAGCTCCTCCAGGCCCAACGCGCCCACGAAAACGGCGCGTTCAAAGGAACGCGTCGCCGTCTCAAGGCGGTCGACGACGTCGAGCATGGCCCGGCGGTGGAGAAAGGACGCCTCCGAGCGCCGGGAGCGCGCGCGTTCGCGGCGGCGCCTGATGAGCGGTCGATCAAAGATTGGGGGTGGCGGCGATGGCTGGGGCATGGCTTAATAAGGTCAGCTTGCGGGGAATTTCAATGATGGCTCCGCGTCCGATCGCCTCTTGGGGCGGAGGGAACCAGACTGCAGGGATGCTTGAAAGGCGGCGCAGGGCGCTTGCGGGCGACGCGCGGCGTGCGATGCGGGCCGTTCTTGATCTCGTTTTGCCGCCGCTTTGCCCGGTGACGGGCGAGCCCATCGCCGAGGCGGGCGTCCTGAGCCCCGCCGCCTGGGAGCGCATCCGGTTTATCGATGCTCCTTTCTGCGCGCGCTGCGGCGCGCCCTTCGCGATCGACTACGGCGAGGGGGCGGAATGCGGCGCGTGCCTGGCCTCGCCGCCGGCCTTCGACAGCGCGCGCGCGGCGATCGTCTATGACGACAACAGTCACGGCCTCGTCGTCGCCCTCAAGCACGCCGACCGGACGGAACTGGCGCCCATGTTCGGCAAATGGCTGGTCCGCGCCGGGCGCGCGCTCGGAAGGGCGGAAAGCGTACTGGTCCCGGCGCCGCTCCACTGGCGCAGGCTCGCCGCGCGGCGCTTCAACCAGGCCGCGTTGGTCGGGAGTTTCGCCGCAGCCGAACTCGGCGTGCGCTACGCGCCGAGGCTCCTCGTGCGCACCCGGGCGACGCCGCCGCAAAAGCACCTTTCCGAGGCGGCGCGCAGGCGCAACGTCGCCGGCGCGTTCGCCGTCAACGAGGATTTCCGCGCCGACGTCGAGGGCAAGCCCGTCATCCTCGTCGACGACGTTCTCACGACCGGCGCGACGCTTTCGGCCTGCTCAAGGGTCCTGAAACGTGCGGGCGCGGCGCGCGTCGACGCGTTGGTGGTCGCAAGGGTTGTCAGGGGCGGGCTTGACGCCATATAGCGCGCTCGAAAGGTTCCAAGGCGATGGTCGTCACAATTTATACCAAGCCCCTGTGTCCGTTTTGCGTCCGCGCGCTGTCGCTCCTGAAGAAGAAGGGCGCCGAGATTGAGGAGATTTCCGCCGCGTTCGATTCCGAACGTCGCCGGGAGATGCTCGACCGCTCCAACGGCCGCGCGACCTATCCGCAGATTTTCCTGGGCGATCGCCATATCGGCGGCTGCGACGAACTGATGGCGCTTGATCGGTCGGGCGAGCTTGACGGCGTCCTGAATGGCGAATGAGCCGCGCGCATACACGGCCGCCTGCATTCAAATGCGTTCCGGGATCGACCGCGCGGCCAATGTCGAGGCGGCCCGGGCGCTGATTGCGGAGGCGGCCGACGCCGGGGCGCGGTTCGTCGCGACCCCGGAAATGACGACCGTCGTCGACCGCGATCCGAAACGGCTTTTCTCCAATCTTCAGAGCGAAGAGGCTTCACCCGAAGTCGCCGCTTTCGCCGACATCGCCGCCGACCGGAAGATCTGGCTCCTCGTCGGTTCGATGGCTTTTCTCGCCGGGGACGGTCGCGCCGCGAACCGCAGCATCCTTTTCGCGCCCGACGGCGCCGTCGCGGCCCGTTATGACAAGATCCACATGTTCGACGTCGCCTTGCCGGATGGCGAGAGCTGGACCGAGTCACGCGTGTTCGCGCCTGGAAGGCGGGCTCCTGTGATTGAAACAGAGCTTGCAAATTTCGGGCTAAGCATCTGTTATGATTTACGATTTCCTGGCCTTTTCAGGCGGCTTTCTAAGGCGGGGGCCGACGTTCTTTGCATTCCCGCCGCGTTCACGCGGCAGACCGGAAAAGCGCATTGGGAGATCCTGCTGCGCGCTCGCGCGATCGAAAACGGGGCCTTCGTCGTGGCCCCGGCGCAGGGCGGGATCCATGAAGACGGCCGCGAGACTTGGGGCCGCAGCATGATCGTCGGGCCCTGGGGCGACGTGCGCGCCAGCCTCGACACGGACGCGCCCGGCGTCGTTGCCGCGACCCTCGATCCGACCGACGCGGCCAGAGCGCGGAAGGCGATCCCCAATCTTGGACTTGATCATCCGTTTGAAGTTCTAAATATAAACCAATGATCCGATACGTCCTTCTCTGCGACAGCGGTCACGAGTTCGAAGGCTGGTTCCGCTCGAGCGATGACTTCGACCGTCAGGCCGAAGACGGCCTGCTCGAATGCCCGTCCTGCGGGTCCGACGGCGTGCGCAAGGCGATCATGGCCCCGGCGGTCGCCCGGTCCGCCGCGAGCCGCACGGGCGAAAGCCTGTCGGAAATGCGCGCGTCAATAGCCGCCGCCGTCGCCCGTGCGAGGGACCATGTGGAGAAAAATTTCGATTATGTCGGCGAACGTTTCCCGGAGGAGGCGCGCCGCATCCATTATGGCGAGACTGAAGCGCGGGGCGTTTACGGCGAGGCCAAGCCCCAAGAGGTGAAGGCGCTGGTCGACGAAGGGATCGCCGTCGCGCCCTTGCCCGCGCCGAAAAAGACCGACCGCGCCGCCGAGGCTCCCCGGGCCGCCGGCAGGAAGAAACTCAACTGAGCGGGGGGCCGCCGGTTGTCGGCGATCTGTTGCGGGCGAGCGCGCCCGGCCCGTTCGCCGGCGCGGACTTGCGTAAGGGCGCGACGCGCGCCTAGCTGCGGGACTGATGCGCCAGATCCTTGAACGCCTGAACGCTCTGCCCTTTTTCGACGGCCTCGCTCCCCGAACCCTTGAGGCCATTGCAGAATGCGCTTCCTGGCACTCGATCGCCGGCGGCTGGACGCTGTTTGAACAGGGCGAGGCGTCAAGCACCCTCTATTTCGTTCTCACCGGCAGGCTCGTCGTCGTGCGCCATGAAAACGGCGAGGAAGAGGTCGTCGGCTATATCGGATCGGGAGAGCCCGTCGGCGAGATTTCGCTGCTTTCGGGCGCGCCTCACTCGGCCTCGGTGCATGCGCTGCGCGACAGCGAAGTGATCGCGATCGCCGGGGAGAAATTCGAGCGCCTCATGCGCGACCACGCCGACCTGACGGGCGGGATCGCGGCGCTGGCGCTCTCCCGGGCGCGGGCGCCGCGGGTCCTTTCCAAACGCGCGTCGCCGCGGGTCTTCGCCCTGATCGCAACCTCCCGGTCGATCGACGTGAACGACTACGCACGGCGCATCGCCTCCCTTGTTTCGTCCATGGGGCTCAGGGTGAAGCGCTTGGAGATCGCCGAGACGGCTCCTGACGCCGTCGCCTTCGACCGCGACGAGGAAGCCCATGACGTGACGATCGTGCCGACGCGCGTCGAGGATTCGGCCTGGTACCGGTTCGCGCTGCGCCATGCCGACCGGTTTTTCGTGCTGGCGCGACGCGACGCGCGTCCGCCGCGCCCGTTTCCCATGGTCACGGCGGCGGGGGAGCGCGCGCGCAAATTCCGCCTCGTCGATCTCGTGATGATCCATGAAGGACTGCCGGCCTGTCCGGTCAAGGACTGGATCGACGCGATCGGCGCCGCGCGGGTCTTCCACTGCCGCGCCGACGCATGCCTCGGCCGCCTTGCAAGGATCGTGGCGGGACGTTCGGTCGCGATCGTCCTCTCAGGCGGCGGCGCGCGGGCCTACGCCCATATCGGCGCGATCAGGGCGATTCGCGAGCGCGGGCTTGAGATCGATCTCGCCGGCGGCGCGTCCATGGGGGCCGTCATCGCCGCGTGCGTCGCGATGGGCTGGAGCGATGCGGAGATTGACGAACGGATCCGCGACGCGTTCGTCTCCTCCAATCCGCTCGGCGACCATGTTCTGCCCGTCGTGGCGCTGACCCGCGGCCGGCTCGTCGAAGAAAGGCTGAAGGCGCATTTCGCCGATGCGCTGATCGAGGAGGTCGAACTGCCGTTCTTCTGCGTGTCCTCTGATCTGACCGAGGGCCGCGTTTTCGTTCATCGCCAGGGGCTCCTGCGCGAGGCCCTGCGCGCCTCGGTTTCGCTGCCGGGGATCCTGCCGCCGGTCGTCTCGCAAGGGGCGCTTCTGGTCGACGGGGCGGTGATGAACAACTTCCCGACCGACGTCATGGCCGGGATGCACCGGGGACTGACGATCGGCGTCGATGTCGGACGGCGCGGGACGATCACGCCCGACGACTATGTCGATCCGCCCGGCTTCTTCGCCTGGGTGCGCGCGCACGGCTTCCGCTCCGCTCCGCCGATCGTCGCGCTCCTGATGCGATCTGCGACGGCGCGTAACGAGGCGACGGCCGGCCGTCAGGAGGCCGACGTCATGATCGCGCCCCTCGTCAAGGACGTCGAGCTTCGCGACTGGAAGAAGTACGACAAGGCGGTCGCCGACGGCTACGAAGCGACGAAAAAGGCGCTGGACGGCGCGAGCCCGGCCTTCGAGAGGCTTGGCCAGGCGGGGATCGCCGGCCGGGCAGCGCAATGATCCGGATGCTGATACTGGCCGTTTCCGCGGTCACGGGGGCCGTCACGCTCGGGCGCCGCTTCGCCGATCGCAGTATCGACAAGGCGCTCGACACGGAGATCGAGGCGGCGAAAGACCGCGCCGTCAAGGAACTGAGATCGGAAATCGACGCCCACGTCGACTGGCGCCTGAGATCCTACGCGCTGACGCTGCTCGTCAAGTCTTCGCTCCTCGCCGCGCCGTATCTCGCCTTCAAGGCTGGCCTGTTCGACGCGGGAGTTTTCCGTATTTTCGTTGGTATGCTGATTACCGCCTTTGTCAGCTACGACGTTGCGAAAGCGGTCCCGCGCGCGCCCTTGGCGTGGCGGCTTTTCCGCGCTTACGGGCTCGACGCGAAAACGGCGTTTACGGAATACGTCTCGCGGGCGGCGTTCGCGCGCGCCTATGAAGAGGCGCAGACCCGCCTGAAGGTCGGCGCGACGAGGCGCGTCGTCGCGGTCTCGAATTACTCCGCTGACCAATTGTCGGCCCGCGTGGGCGCGGCGGTCGCGGAAGTGGCGGCGGCCGCGAGTTTCGCCGAGGTGAGGCGCAGGGTGGGCGTCGGGGCGATGAAAACCCTCATTTTGCTCGCGCTCTATGCGGGCTTCATCGCGCTCTTGTTCCAGAGCTGAGAGGCGCCGGTTCAACTCAACGCTGCGTCGGCGACGTTGAGAATCTCGCCGTCTTCGCTGATTTCAAGCGCGACGGCGGCGCCTTCGCGGGTTTCGCCCTCGATCTCGTAGACCGTCGACCAGTCGCCGCGGATAGAGGCTTCGATGGAGGACTCGCGGAAATCCGGGTAGGCGGCGCGCAGCGCTTCGACGACTTCGTCCGGGACCTCGTCCATATCCATTTCAATTTCGACTTCGGCGAGGGCGCCGTCCTCGCGGACGTCCACCTCGATATGCTTGCCGTCGAAGGCCGTGGCCTCGAATTCATAGATGGTCGCGCCGTTCTCCGCTTCGGTGCTGACTTTCACGAATTCGACGCCGGGGGCGGTGGCGACGGCGGTGTCCATCACCGCCCTCGGGACGTCTTCGAAACTGATTTCGGTCTCGCCGGCCGCGTCGGCGGCGACGGCGAAGAGGCTGGCGGTGAGCGCGAGTGCGATGCGCATATTCGGATTCCTTCTGATCAAGAACGTCACGGCGCCGGCGAAATCCGCCGATGCGCACTGCAGCTAGGTCGCGTCGATGACCGAAAAACGATGGTTTGATGAAGGAAAAATGATTATTGTTGCGCCGCAGCAATATCGCGCAACGTCAATATTTTTAGTGACTTATGCCGAAATCTTGGTCGCCGTAATCATATAGTTCACGCTCGCGTCGTCCGAGACCCGCCAGAGATCCATCAACGGATTGTAGCTGACGCCTGCCGTCGCCGTGACGGTCATGCCGGCTGGCGCGAGGGCCGCCTTGATTTCGTCCGGCTTGACGAATTTGCGCGGATCGTGCGTGCCGCGGGGCAGCCAGCCGAGGACGTATTCGGCCCCGACCTTGGCGAGCGCGAAGGCTTTCAGCGTCCTGTTGATCGTCGCGACGATCATGAGCCCGCCGGGTTTGACGAGCGCCGCCGAGCTCCGGAGAAAGAGCTCGACGTCGGCGACATGTTCGACGGCTTCAAGGTTGAGAACGACGTCGAATCCGGTGGGCTCTTCGCTGGCGAGATCCTCGGCGGTCGTCGCCCGGTAGTCGATTTCGAGGCCCGCGCCTTTCGCGTGCGTCATGGCCGTCTTGATGTTGCGTTCGGCGGCGTCGACGCCGACCACGTCGGCCCCCAGGCGGCGCATCGGCTCGCAGACGAGGCCGCCGCCGCAGCCGACGTCAAGAACGCGCAGTCCCTCAAGCGGTTTCTTCGCCCGGCTGTCGCGCCCGAAATGCATGCAGGCCGCGTCGCGGATATAGGCGAGGCGTACGGGATTGAATTTGTGCAGCGGCTTGAACTTGCCGAACGGATCCCACCATTCGTCGGCGATTTTCGAGAATTTCTCGACTTCGCCGGGGTCGATTGTCGTCGCGCCGGTTGGAACCGCACGCGCGGGTTCCGCGTTCTCCGATGGGGAAGAATTGCTTGCGCCGTCCAATGGTCGCTCCTTGCCTCGCTACGCCCCGACGTTTAGATACTAGCCGCTTGCGCGCAGCAAATGCGTCCGCCGGCCGCATCGACCGCGACGCCTCCGGGCTTCGCCGCCGGGCGCGCGAAAGATTGCTGAAGGATCGCCGCCTGGATGTCGCGGATCGTCATGAAATTCGGGGGCACGTCGGTCGCCGACATGGACCGGATCCGCAACGTCGCGGGCTTTGTCAAGCGCGAGGCGAACGCCGGTCGGGGCGTCGTCGTCGTGGTTTCGGCGATGGCGGGCGAGACCAACCGGCTCGTAGCGCTCTGCGAACAGGCGGGGGCCCCTTGCGCCGCCCTCGACGCGCGCGGCGTCGAATACGACGCCGTCGTCTCTTCCGGCGAACAGGTCACGTCCGGCCTGCTCGCGCTGGTCCTGCAGAACGCGGGCTATCGCGCGCGGTCGTGGCAGGGCTGGCAGTTGCCCATGGAGACGAACGGCGCTCACGCCAGGGCGCGGATCCGGGCGATCCCGGCCGAGGCGCTTCGCGCCGCCGTTGACGGCGGAGAGATCGCGGTCGTCGCCGGCTTTCAGGGCGTCGCCCCGAACGGGCGCATCTCGACCCTCGGCCGCGGCGGCTCGGACACGAGCGCGGTCGCCGTCGCGGCGGCGATTGAAGCGGAACGCTGCGACATTTATACCGACGTCGACGGCGTCTATACGACCGACCCGCGCATCACGAGGCAGGCGCGGCGGATCGCGGTCATCTCGTTCGAGGAGATGCTGGAGAGGGCCTCGCTTGGCGCGAAGGTC
>CAZBOC010000088.1:0-10222 GCA_964493225.1 uncultured Caulobacterales bacterium
GCATCGGTCTCCAAAACCGAGGGCCGGGGGTTCGAGTCCCTCCGCCCCTGCCATTCCCTCCCGACCAGGCGAACATCACCCGAAGCGCCGCGCAGGGCGTCTCGCCGTGGACAGCGCCTTTAGCTTCGACGCTGAGCCTTAGACCGTCGGGGGCTTCTGGGAGCATGGGGCGATCCCGGCCTATCCTATTTGCAGGATCCGCGAGCCCGTCGTCGGTGCGGCGGACGCATCCCGGATCAATGGCGGCGATAGTCCTCGACGCGGTCGCGGATCGCCTGGCGCGAACGGGCGTAGACGAAAGCGCCCGTGACGGCGATGCCGAGAAGGATCGCGACGGTGCCCCAGTTCGTGTCCTCGTCGCCGATCTTCGGGAACGAAAAGCCGCCGTCTTCTTCGCGAATTTCGCGCGTCGTTTCCTCCAGCGAAGGCGGGGCCGAGGGCTCGAGGGGCGGCGCGACGGGCGGCGTGACGGGAGGCGCGACGCCTTCCTCCTCGCGAGCAGGGGCCTGCTCCGGCGCTTCTTCGCCTCGGCCATCGCCCATTTCGGGCTGCTCCGCCGTCGGCTCGTCAGTTTCGGCCTCCTCCAAGGCGGCGTCGTCCGTCCCGTCGTCGGCGGCGGTCGCCTCCGGTTCCGACGCTTCGGCGACGGGCTCGCCCGGTACATCCGCGGGCTGGTCGTCTTCCGGCGTCGCGTCAGGCGCAGCTGCTGCTCCCGGATCGTCTTGAGGCGGCGCTTGCTCCGGCCCTTCAAGAGGTTCCCCGGCGGGCTCTTCCACGCGATCGTCCGTCGGCTCGGTCGCTGAAGTTTCCGGCGCGTCTTCGGGGCTCGCCTCAGGCTCGACCCCGGCCTCCGCCCCAGCCCCTGCGTCGGCCCCTGCGTCGGCCGGACAGGGCGGCAGGGTCGGCTCGTCGGGCGTTCGCGCCGCAGGCGCATCGCCGTCGCCATCGCCTGCGACATCGTCGTCGAAAGGGGGCGCGCCGTCCGCGGTTCCGGGCTCGCGGCCGTCCGCCTCCGGACCGGCCGGCGCGCAGTCGAAGGGCGCGGCGATCGCGTCCGCAGCTTCATCCGCCTCAGGGTCATCCGCACCTGGATCATCCGCGCCAGGATCATCAATCTCGGGACCAGGGACGGCGGGGGCGTCCGCATCGGGCGCGTCGCCGGTCCGGGGCGCGCCGTCTGTGGGAGCGGCGTCTGTGGGAGCGGCGTCTGTGGGAGCGGCGCTTTCGTCCCCGCCGATCTCGTCCCCGCCGCTCCCGTCATCGCCGGCGACGGCCCCGCGGGCCGCCTCGACCGCTTCGTCGATCACGCCGGTTTCATTTGCAGCGGCGACGGCGCCGGCCCCGCCCGCCGCCGCGCCCGCGTTGCCGGCCTGTCCGGTCTTGGCGACGTCGCCGGCCCCGCCGCGGCGCAGGTCGCTCGCAGTCGCCTCCGCGCGCTCGAGATTCCGGAAGCGCCGCGGATCGTTCAACGCCTCGTCGATCGCGTCCGCCGTCGCCGCGTCGACGACGCCGTTCGCGGGCAGGCCGCTTTCGTCCTGGAAGGCGAGCACCGCGCGGCGGGTGTTGCGGCCGAAAATCCCGTCGATCGCCCCCACGCTGTATCCCAGCGTGTCGAGGTTGCGCTGCAGCGCGCGCACCGCCTCGCCCGTATCGCCGACGTCGAGAACCTCGTCCCCGGCGGGCGCTTCGCCGGGGCCGCGGACGATCTGCTGCGGATCGACGACGAGATCGAGGGCGCGTTCGGTCCACACGATCCGCTCGGATTCGCTATGCGCGGGGCGGGAAGAATTCGGATTGCCGAGGTTGATCCCGCGCGAGACGGCGGGAATGTCGTTGCGGTCGGCGTATTCCCCGAGGCCCGTCTTGCCGAAAAAGGCCGCCGCAACCTCGATCGACTTTTTCAGATCTTTTTCGAGGATGTCAGGATTGCGGACTAGGTCGATCCCCGAAAGCTCGCCATAGCGCCGGTAGTTGTTCTTGCCGGTGAGTTGGAAAAACCCGCGTCCGCGATAGCGCCAGCCGTCGCCCGAGGCTTCGTCGCCGTTGCCCATGCGGTTCGCATAGACGCGATTGGCGATCCTTTCCGGCTTTCGGTGGTAGCCTTCGGCCTCCGCCCGGTCCCTGAAATATTTCGGGAACACGTCCATCAGCCGGTCGGCGCTGTAATTCAGGTTCTCTCCGCGGTAGCGCAGAAAGCCGGTCTCAATGAGGCCCTGACCGATGAAATGGGCGAGGCGGATCGCCGAATTGACGCCGTAGCGCTCAAGCGTTTTCTGCGAGCGGAGCATGGCGGCGATATAGCGGCCCTGGGTGGAGAACGGGTTCCACATCTGACGGCCGGGCAGCATGCGCATCAGCGCGGTGAAATCGATCTCGTCGATATTCTCGATATCAAAGAAACGCATGAATCCCCTCCACCCTCGCCTTGAAGATAGCCGCTGGTCCGCGGGCGAACAATGCCGGCCGGGCCTTGCTTGTGTGACTTTGTTCACACGCACGGCCCGTTTCTCGCGCGGGGCGGGGAACGGGCGGGGCTTTCGATTGACGCGCTCGCGGACTGATAGTCTATTTCAATAGCCGCGCGGGGAGGCGAGGGTTATGGTGAGGGTCTACACAGTTCATGGAACGAACGCCGGCGCTCCTGAAGACCGCGGCGATCAATGGTGGCAACGCGGCTCGTTTTTCCAGGACCGTCTGCAGGCCTACATCGCCGAAAGGCTCGATTTCCATCCGTTCCACTGGTCGGGCGCAAATTCGGAAATGGCGCGGCGCGACGCCGGCGGCGATCTGCTGAAGGAGATCAGGGGCGAGGCGGAGCCGCCGATCGTCATCGGCCACAGCCATGGCGGCTCGGTCGCGATCCACGCCCTCTATCTTGCGGCCGCGCGCAAGGCGCGCAAGGGCGCGGGCGATTCCGCGGCGGGCGCGATGCGCGCGCTCCTGACCGTCGGCACCCCGATGATCCGCTACAGCGCGGCGAAAAATCCGGTATTCCGGTTCAATATCATCGGACAGCTCTTTCTGATCTATGCGCTCCTGATCGCCGCGCTCGTCTCGGGCGCCATCATCTTCGGCGACGTCGTCGACGAACTCACGCTCAATGAGCTGATCGGCACATCGGTTCTGACCCCGTTTCTCGGCGGCGACGCGGCGGATTTCCCTGTTGTTGCGAAGGTGTTGACGCCGGCGGTGCTTTTCGCCTCGATATTGCCGATCGTTATCCTCTATTTTTACGCCCGCCGCAGCTCCCGACGGAACATGGCGTTCCGCTCGAATCGCCTGGCGGAAGAATTTGGCGAGGCTTACGCGCCTCTGAACCATTCCCACGACGAAGCGATCGCCGCGCTCCGTTCGAGCGCCGGCCTGAAGCTGACCATCGCCGACCGGAATACGGTGCGCCAGGCGATATTCGCGCCGCTTTCTCTTTTACTGGCGGCGGTGCTCGCCGTGAGCACCATATCCGAAGTGATCAACACCGAGGCGGCGCGCGCGCTTTTCAACGCCGAACGGGCCATGGCGGACAGGCGCGCCCATGACGCAGGGCAAGCGGAGGATCACGACCACGAAAACGAACCGCAGGCGCTCGCGATTCGCGACGCCGCTTCGCAAATCGCCTATCTCTCCGGAGACCGGCGCGGCAAGGTTGAAGAAATGGACCGGCGCCGGCTGGGTCTGACGCGCCAGACGGTCTATTTGCGAGAGGACTACGTCGTCTTCGATCTCGCGACCGCGCTCCGGAAGCCGACGAAAAAGGCGCTGCTCGCCTATATCGAGACGCTGCCGGCTTCCGCACCCGGCGGCGTCGTCAATTTCGGCGACGGCAATTGCCAGCGCTATGCGCTTTACCTGACGCCTTCCGGTCGCGCGGACCTCCTCGAACGCGCCCGCGCGCTGCCGGACGACGGGCCGCTGGCGAGGGCGAGGTCGGCGCGTAAGCAAAGCCCGTCGCGCCGGCTCGTCCAGCCGCGCGACACCTACGGGCGCACGCTCGACCGTCTCGGGGCGAGCCGCGAGGACCGGATCGAGCGGTGCAGGAGGCTCGGCGCGGCCTATGAGGGATCGGAGGCGCCGGCCGCGGAGCTGCTCACGCCCGAAGCGCTCCTGGCGATAGCGGACGGCGCGCTTCTGACATCGCGCCCGCCCGTCGGATGGGGAGCGGAGGAACTCCTGGAGGACCTGGTGCTCGAGACCGAAGCGGAACAGGCGCTCTACCCCGAGTTGGACAGCGGCGAGGCGATCGTCTTCGAACGTTCGTCCTTCAACGACGCGCAGTTCGCCTGTCTGTTCGCGCGGGCGCGAAAACCGGTGGAGGCGTTCCTCTTCTGGACGGACGGGCCCTCCGACCGTCTGGTGTCCCTGGAAGGGTTCTGCAGCCAGCTGGAAGGCGCGGACCTCACCATTTACGACGTCGCGACGCCCGGCCTGAGCGAGGGCGAGAACATCCTCCGCAACGTCGGCGACCGCGCCGGCGAGGTCGTCTCCGACCTTTTGGGACGGCGCGCCGACGATCCGGACCGCGAGAGCTACCTCGACGACGACACGATCCAGACCGGCGTTCTCTCGCCGCTTTACTTCGTCGCGTCCGTTCTCATCATCGCGCGCATCCTCGCCTCGCTGGCGAGCGTCGTCTTCGCGCCGATGCTCTCGGCGATCTTCAACCGGCTGATCAAGCAGCGGATATTCGGCAATGACGGCTATGGCGAGAATGTCGAGCAGGTCGCGCCGGGCCTCGATTTTTCGGCGAAGACGATCGGCACGTTGCCCGAGCGCGTCGAGGCGGAACTCGCCGAACATGTTCAGCAATTCGCGCCGGAGACCATCAAGCGCGTTCGCGAGATCATCTCCCTAGACGCCCTGAAGGCTGACGACTCCCTGCCGCTGACCGAACTCGCCGAATCGCTGACCTGGAAAGAACTGATCCACACGTCCTATTTCGACGTCGACGGTTTCGCCCGGCATGTCGCCTGGACGCTTGTCGACCTTGCCGGGCTGACCCCGTCCAGGGCGCTTGAAGAGGCCGGGCGTCCGTAGGGGCCGCCCGGCGCCCGGACCGCCCGCCGCCGGCGTTGCTCCCGGAGGGCGCCGATCGCCTTGACGATCGGGCAAAATCCATTAGGTAGGCTTCATCCCCGACAACGTGAAAGTCCAGCGCGCTCTCCCTAGGCGCGTTGGGGTCTTTCCGGTCGCCGGGTCCTAAAGATCTGCAACGACAGGCATGACATGGCGAAGAAGCGCAATCCCGGCTCCAGAAAACCCGGCGTGAAAAAGGCGAAAAAGAAAGCCGCGTCCGCGGGCGCGTCGTCGGCGGGGGCGGCGACCATAGAAGGCAAGGCGGACGAAGTTCAGAAGAAAAAATCCGCCGGCCCGCTGGAATTCCTGCAACAGGTGCGCAGCGAGGGTGAGAAGGTCACCTGGACGTCGCGGAACGAAACCATGGTGTCCACCGTCATGGTGCTGATCATGGTGGCGATTATGTCCCTGTTTTTCTTCATCGTCGACCAGGCGCTGCGCTTCGGCATCGGCGAGATTCTCTCGATCGGCGCTACGACCTGAAAAGCGCTCCCTGCGCAGACTATTGACGAACGGAACATTCCGATGGAACATAAATGGTATATCGTCCACGCCTATTCGAATTTCGAGAAAAAGGTCGCCGACGCCATCATGCAGTCGGCCGCTGAAAAAGGTCTTTCCGATTATCTTGAAGAGGTCTTCGTGCCGACGGAAGAAGTCACCGAAATGCGTCGGGGGCGGAAGGTCAATACGGAGCGGCGCTTTTTTCCGGGGTATGTTCTCGTGAAAATGGCGCTGACAGACGACCTCTATCACCTGATCAAGGACACGCCCAAGGTGACCGGTTTTCTGGGCTCGGGCAACAAGCCGCTGCCCGTCAGCCAGAAAGAGGTCGACCAGATCCGCGGCGTCATGGCCGACGGCGCCGAGCGCCCGCGCCCGACCATCACTTTCGAGATCGGCGAGAACGTGCGCGTGACCGACGGGCCTTTCGCGTCCTTTTCCGGCGTTGTCGAGGACGTCGACGAGGACACGGCGCGCCTCAAGGTTGCGGTCTCGATATTCGGACGCGCGACGCCGGTCGAACTGGAGTTCGGCCAGGTCGAGAAGACCTCGTAAGGCTCCCGGTTCGCACCCGGGCGCCGGGAAGGAAGGTTCCGGGGAGCGGAAAGAATACCGCCTCCGGGCGGAAACCTTGCAAACTGTTCATGTCGCCGCATAGGACGTTAGCTTACAACCATGGAAACTGGCTCCGGCGAAGTCCGGAAGCGGATCGGAGGGGTGATCAATGACACGGGAATACCGCCTGGGCCCGCCGGCGGCGCCGCGCGGGGCGGGGTTTGCTCGCCACCTGGCGGCGATCGCAGCCGCGCTCCTGCTGGCGCCGTTCGCGGGACGCGCGGCGGAGTTCGAAGTTCCGGTCGAGTACCGCAAGCTCGACAACGGTCTGAAGGTCGTCATCTCCGAAGATCACGGCGTGCCGACGGCGACGATCGCCGTTTACTACGGCATCGGCTTTCGCATCGAGCCGCGCGACCGGACCGGCTTCGCGCACCTGTTCGAACATATGATGTTCCAGGGTTCGGAAAATCTGGGCAAGGGAGAGTTCATCAGTCTTGTGAATTCGAACGGCGGCGTTCTCAACGGATCGACCCGGTTCGATTTCACCAATTATTTCGAGGTCGTTCCGTCGCACAAGACCGAGACGTTCATCTGGGCCGAAGCCGACCGGATGCGCGGGCTTGACATCACCCAGGAGAACCTCGCGAACCAGCAGGGCGTGGTGAAGAACGAAGTCAAGGTCAATGTCCTCAACCAGCCCTATGGCGGCTTTCCCTGGCTCGACCTGCCTCAGCTCGCCAATGAAAACTGGTACAACGCCCACAATTTCTACGGCGATCTTGAAGATCTCGATGCGGCCACGCTGGAGGACGTGCAGGCCTTCTTCGACGATTTCTATGCGCCCAACAACGCCGTCGTCGTCATCGCCGGAGACGTCGACCCGGATGAAACGTTCGCGTGGGTGGAGCAGTATTTCGGCGACATTCCCGCTTCGGACAATCTGTCGTTTCCCGATATCGCCGAGCCCCGCCAAGAAGCGGAAAAGCGCGCCGAGAAATTCGATCCCCTCGCGCCTCAGCCGGCGATCGCCTGGGGCTATCACGTCCCCGAGCGCGGGACGCCCGAATGGCATGCGATGGCGATGATCGACCTCATCCTCCTTCAGGGGCAGGACAGTCGCCTGCACCAGAAATTCGTTCAGGAGAAAGGCTATGGCGGCGGCGTCTCCGGCGGCGTCAACTGGCCTCTCGGCAACATCTACAATTACAACGGGCCCATCCTGTGGTCGGGCTTCATGGTGCACGGCGCGCAGTACGAGCCGGACGAAATCATTGCTGATCTCGACGCGGTCGTTAAGGACCTGCAGACCACGCTTGTCGGGAAAAACGAATTCGAGCGCGCACGGATCAAATTGCGTTCGACCCTTTACGACGCCGTCGGCGACGGCAATCGGATCGGGCTGGTCGATCTCCTGGCGAGCTTCGCGCTCTTCGATGACGATCCGGAGCGCGTTAACCGGCTCGAGGAAGAGTTCGACATTGTAACGCCGGAACTCATCCGGAAAACGGCGCGGGAATATCTGCGGGCGGGCAATCGTTCGCTGATCATATTGAATCCCGGCGCCGGCCCGGCGCCTTCCGGCGTATCCAACGCGGATGACAATGGAGCCGAACAGTGACCCGCCCTGTAATCTCAGGCCTCGCAGGCCTTGTTTTCGCTTTGAGCGCCGCCCCCGCCATCGAGCCGGCCGCCGCGCGGGAAGCGCCGCCGGCGGGAAGCGAGCCCAAGGGTTTCGAACTGCCGGCGATCGAAACCTATGCGCTCAAGAACGGCGTCAAGGTCACGCTGGTCCCCTTCGGGCGCGCGCCGAAAGCGACGGTGCGCGCCGTCGTTCGCGCCGGAAATCTCAATGACGGCGAGAAGACCTGGATCGCCGATCTGACGGCGGCGATGATGGAAGAGGGGGCCGGCGGGCGCGCCGCCGAGGAACTCGCCCTCGCGGCCGCCGGGATGGGCGGCGATCTCGAAGTCGGCGTCGGTCCCGACCGGACCTTCGTCGCCATGGACGTCCTCTCCGCGCGCGCGCCGGACGCAGTGGCGCTCCTCGCCGACGTTCTTCAGCAACCCGATTTTCCCGAGACGGAACTTCAGCGCGTCAAGGACAATCTCGTAAGAGAGGTCTCCGTCTCGCGCACCCGGGCTCAGTCTCAGGCGAACGAGGCCTTCGCCGCCGCGCTCTATCCGAACCATCCCTATGGCGACACATTGCCGGACGAGGGCCAGATCGAGTCTTACGGCCTTGAGGACGTCAAGGCGTTCCATGCGGATAATTTCGGCGGCGCGCGCACGCATATCTACGTCGTCGGCCAGTACCGGGCCCGCAATGTGAAGCGCGCGATCCGCCGCGCTTTTGGGAAATGGGACGAGGGACCGCCGCCTCTTGTCCTGCCCTCGTCCCCGAACGCAGCGCCGGCGATTGAGTTGATCGACCGTCCGGGCGCGCCGCAATCGACGATCCGGCTCGGCAAGCGCGTGCCCCCGCTGGACGGCGGCGTCGCGCTGGAGGCCGCCAACACTCTCCTTGGCGGCTACTTCTCCTCGCGCATTACGCGAAACATCCGCGAGGACAAGGGCTACACCTATTCGCCCTTCTCCACTGTCAGCGCCCGGTACAAGGCGGCCGACTGGCGACAGAACGCCGACGTCACGGCGGAGGCGACCGGTCCCGCGCTCGCTGAAATCCTCAAGGAGATCCGCCTTCTGCAGGACGAAGCGCCGGGCGGCGCGGAAGTCGAGGGCGTCAGGAATTACCTGAGCGGCGTCTTCGTGCTGCGCCTTGCTTCGCGCGCGGGCGTCGCCAACGAGCTGTCCTTCGTCGACCTTCACGAACTCGGCGCGCAATTTCTCGAGAGCTACGTCGACAAGGTCCAGGCGCTTGAACCGTCCGACTTTCGCGAGGCGGCGCGCGAGCATCTCGCCATCGAGGACATGAGCCTCGTCGTCGTCGGCCCGCTGGAGAGCGTGCGCGCGCAGCTCAATGGCCTTTCGGATTTCGCCGAACGCCTGCCGGCGAACGGGGACGGCGCGCCCGCGAATTCAAAGGGCGACCCTTGATCGGCATGAAATCGCCTCCGCGGCCCTAGCGCTCCGGCGCGCGCGGGGCGTCGGTCCTTATCCCCGGCATGGCGGCGCGGGCGACTGCCGCAATGGCGAGGGCGCGCTCAACTGCGCCGAGCCCTGGGCGTCGGACGCCCCAGCGGCGCCCGGCGAGGGAAGGCGCGGGCCCCTTTCGCGACGCTGTCCCATTTTCGCGCGAGCCGGTTCGGTTTCGAAAAAGTTAATTTGTGCGGCTCATCGAATCCTCGGACTTCTGCCGATCACAGGTAGTGTCCAGCTGAGGATTTGAGACCATGAAAAATACTGTTGCCGCCGCAGGCCTTTTCCTGCTTTCGAGCGCGTCCGGCGCCGGCGCCGTGGAGTTCGTATTTGAAGGGCTTCCGGGCGGCGCGGCCGTCGACAGCCCGACAGGGAACATTGCGCTCGATTGCGGATCGGTCGGCGCCGATTACTGCTCCGACAACGACGCGCTCGGCTTTACCTATTCGAAGGACGGCGTCTCCTTCACGGCCGTTGGATATGCGGGCGGGAACCTGACGGAAAGCGGCTTCCGGCGCGGCGGGCCGAATCAACTGATACAGGACCTCGTCAGTCCGAATCAGGGTCTCGGCGTTTTCTCCGAGGGCGGACACACGCTGGACCAGATCAACTGGGACGCCGGCGAATCGATCGTCTTTTCCTTCGCGGAAGAGGTTCGCGTGTCAAACATCTGGCTCAACAGCGGCGTATCGGTGGACTGCCCCGATGTCGGCGGCGCGGAGGGACCGTGCGGCGGGGTCGGCGTGATCGTCGACGGCGTTTTTCATTCCTTATCCGATTACCTCGCCGGCGGGCTTCTCGCGACGGGCGGCGCGGCGGCGGCCTTCATCGGAGACACTTTCGAGTTCATCGGGCTGACGGCGGGGGCCGGGTATTCGATCGAGCGTTTCACCGTCGAAGCCCTGACCGTTTCCGAGGTCCCCCTGCCGGCGGCCGCGCCGCTGCTGCTCGTCGGCGGCCTCGGGCTCGGTGCGGCCAGCCGGCGGCGCAAGGC
>CAZBOC010000089.1:0-10026 GCA_964493225.1 uncultured Caulobacterales bacterium
GACGGTCGGGCGTCGGCGATGTCGGCCTTGTCGACAGCGTCATCCAGAACCAGGTTGGGGTGCGCGCCTCGCAGCGGATCTTCGATTTCGGCGATGCGAAATACGCGCGGCGCGCGGCCCGCAGCGCCCTCGGCGCCAGCGAGGAGGATCTGCGCCAGTCGCGGATCGAGGCGGCGGTGCAAACGGGTCTTGCTTATATTGATCAATTGGAAGCGATTGCCCAGCTTGAAGCGACCAAAGAACGGCGCGCCTATTTCTCGCGCCAGCTTCAATCCGTAGACGCCCTTTTGAGCCGCGGCGGCGCGACGCGTCTCGAGCGCGCGGAGGTGGCCGCCGAGATCGCTGATGCCGAAGCCCTGACGCTGGAGCTGCAGTTCCGGCGCGAGGAGGCGCGAACGCGCGTTGAAATCGACACCGGCGCCGCCGGCCCGCCCTGCGGGCTGACGGCGGCGCAAGTCGCGATGGACGTCTGGCTGGAGGATGTCGCCAATGCGCAGGACGCCGTCGCGCGCGCCCTCAACGCCAGCCCTTCGGTGCGCGCGCTTCAGGCGCGCGCGAAGAGCGCCGAGGCGCGGCGCAGGCGCGAGCGCCGCACGCGCCTGCCCGTGATTGATGTCGTGGCGGTCGGCGCCTATTCTTCAACGGGCGGCGACGGTGACTTTTCATTCCAGGACCGCGTCGGCGTCGACGTCTCGGTGCCGCTTTATTCCGGAAACGCCATTTCGGCCCGGAACAAGCGCGCCGGCGCGCGGGAAGATCTTGCGCGCGCCCAACTCAGCGAAGCGCGACGACAGCTGGAGGAGGACGTCCGCATCAGCTATCGCCGGGTGATTTCCTTAAGGGCGCAGGCCGAAAGCCTGCGCATTCTGGAGGAACAGAAGCGATTGCGGTTCGAGGCGGCGGAGCGGGAGTTCGACGCCGGTGTCAGAACCCTGCGCAATCTCGTCGAGGACCGGGTTGATCTCGAAGACGCGGTGCTTAGCGCCAACCGAACCGAGCACGAGGCCGCGCGCGAGGCGCTGCGGCTCCTGGCGCTGACCGCCGCCATCCCGTTCGCCGGGGAGGGCCCTAGGGAATTCGGCGCACGCTGAGGCCGGCGTCAGCAAACGGCGCAAGCGCCGACGATCAGGGTGCGGCGCGACCTAATCGATCCCCAGCTTTTCCGCGAGGAAGCCGACCCCGCCTTCCAGTGTGGTCAGCTGCGGAGCGTCAGCATCCGGAATATCGACCCTTAGGCGTTCATGGAGCGCGATAACGAGGTTCATGATGTCCATGGAATCAAGGTCAAGCGCGTCGCGAAGGTCCGCCGACGGCGCCAGCCCGTCGAGCGCGGCTTCCGGCGCCAGATTCTCAATCTCCTCCAGAATGATTACTTCTAGCTCTTCGCGGGTCACAAGTCCTCCGGTTGCTGCAACAGGCGGTCGATGTCTCGGAGCAGCAGCGCCCCGCCGTGACCGTCGCTCGCGCGGTGATCTCCCGAAAGGCTGACGGACGCGACCGCGCGCAGGACGACCGCCTCCTCCGCCGGCAGCGGACGTCCCATGGATCCCGGCTTCACGTCCATGCCGGCGTAATTGGCGATCATGATGCCGCCCGTTTCCGTCTGCCACCAATTGTCATGGAAGGGCATGCCGAACACGTCGTCCGACCAGACGACGGCTTCCGGATTGAGAGGCTCCCCGACGCTCGCCATGAAGCGCAGAGACGAGAGGTCGCGCGCCTTGATCAGCGCGTCGCCCGCTTTCATCAGCATCCGAATGGCGGTCGGCGCGGTGTACCAGACATTGACCTTGTGCTCTTCGAGAATTCCGCACCATCGCTCGGCGTCGAATTCGGCTTCGTCGACGATCAGGGCGACGCCGTTCACGAGGGGCGAAATGACGCCGTAGGACGTGCCGGTCACCCAGCCCGGATCCGCCGTGCACCAGAAAATATCCCCATCGTGAAAGTCCAACGCGTAGCGGCCGGTCAGCCCGTGGGTGACGACGGCGCGATGCACGTGGACGGCGCCTTTCGGCTTGCCGGTCGTGCCGCTTGTGAAGTGGAGGAGTGCCATATCGTCCGGCGCCGTGCGCGCAGGGGGCGCCAAGAACTCGGCTTGCGCCATCAACGGGGCGAGCGCGCGCGCGCCCTCGGGCGTTTCGCCGTCATCGTCGATGACCAGGACATGGTCGAGACCGGGCGATGCGCTGCGCCACGGGGCGACCTTTTTGCGGTACAGAGACATGGAGGTCACAAGAACGCGCGCGTCGCCGATTTCCAGACGGGTGCGTATCGGCTCCGGCCCGAAGGCGGAGAACAGGGGGCTGAAAACCGCGCCGGCGCGCAAAGCGCCGAACGCGGCGACATAGAGCTCGGGGACCCGCCCCAGAAGGGAGAAGACGCGGTCGCCCTTTTCGACGCCGAGGGTCTTCAGAACGCTGGCGAAACACGCGGTCTCCCGCGCCAGGTCCGAGTATGAGAAGTCCAGCGTTCGGCCGTCCTTGCCAAGCCATCGAAGGGCGAGGCGATCGCCGCGCCCGGCCTCGACATGGGCGTCCAGCGCTTCGTGGGCGATGTTCAGAGCGCCGCCCGGAAGCCCCGCCAGCCGCTTCTCCCCATCCTTCCAGTTGAAGGATCGGACGACCGCGTCGTAGTCGTCGAGATTGGGCCGCAGCGCCGGGCGCTCGCCCGATTTCGAAATCCGTTTCAGCTCCACATTCCTTCCCCGTCCGGCCTCACCCTGTCGCCGGCGGAGTTTCGCCCAGGCCGTCGCCCCCAGCGTTGATGCGCATCAAAATCCCAAGCGGCGCCCGTCTTTGGTTCCCGCCCTGAGTGCTGCAGCGCCGCATGCGGAACGCGTGCGCGGCATGCAACAGGGAGCATGAAGCCTGCGTCGCAGCGGTCCTTTTGCGCCATGCGCTCAGCGGCGCCAGAATGAAAACGCTGGCCGTCTCATCCGGACGCCCTTAAGGACCTGTCTTCGCAATGCCGGCTCAAGCGCAAGCAAAGCGTTGGCCCGAGCGCCCGCTCGACGCCGTGATCTTCGACATGGACGGCGTCGTGACGGACACCGCTCGCGCCCATGCCGCCGCCTGGAAACAGACCTTCGACGATTACCTCCAACGCCGCGCCCGCCGCCGCGGCGGGGAATTCACGCCCTTCGACGCGGTCAGCGATTACCGCGCCCATGTCGACGGCAAACCGCGCCATGACGGCGTGCGCAGTTTCCTTCAGGCGCGCGGCGTCGATCTGCCCTTCGGCGACGCCGGGGACGATGCGGAACGGGAAACGGTTTGCGGCCTCGCGGCGCGCAAGAACCGGCATTTTCTTGCCTGGCTCTCCGCAAACCGCGCGCGCGCTTATCCCTCGACGATTGCGCTAATCGACGCGCTGAAATCCGCCGGCGTCAAGACGGCGGTCATCACCTCGAGCCGCAACGGCGAGGCGGTGCTCGAAAGCGCCGGCGTCGGCGATCTTTTCGACGCCGAACTCGACGGGTTAGATCTGGCGGCGTTGGGATTGCCGGGCAAGCCCGACCCGGCGCTCCTGCACGAAGCGACGGCGCGGCTTGGCGCGCGACCGGACCGGACGGCCGTTGTGGAGGACGCTGTCGCCGGCGTCGCCGCCGCCGCCGCCGGTCCGTTCGCCCTCGTCATCGGCGTCGCACGCGAGGGCGCGCGAAATGATCTCGCTCAACATGGCGCTGACCTCGTCGTGGCAGACCTCGGCGACCTGACCTTTGAAAGCGACCGGCGCTTTTCCCGCCGGAGGGCGGCGGGGGACGTTGCGAACGGCTGACGCAAACCTATTCGGCGGGAAGAGGCGATGCACGAGTGGTCCTTGGTCTACGAAGGCTATGAGCCCGAACAGGAGGGGCTACGCGAGACCCTGTGCACCCTCGGCAACGGCTACTTCGCGACGCGGGGCGCGGCGCCGGATTGCCGCGCTGACGAAAGACACTATCCCGGCGTCTATCTCGCCGGCGGCTACAACCGCCTGAAATCGAAAATCGCCGGTCGCGAGATCGAGAACGAAGATCTCGTCAACATGCCCAATTGGCTGCCGCTGTCTTTTCGCATTGACGACGGGGCCTGGTTCAGCATGGACGCGGTCGAGATCCTCGCCTTCCGTCAGGAACTCGATTTGAAACAAGGCGTCCTGCATCGCAGGCTGCGGTTTCGCGACCCGGCGGGGCGCACCTCCACCTGGGAGGAGCGCCGTTTCGTCAGCATGGCCGATCCGCATTTCGCCGGGCTCGCGGTCCGCATCGGATCGGAAGACTGGTCCGGCCGCCTGACCGTGCGCTCGGCTCTGGACGGCGGCGTCCTGAACGAGGGCGTCGAACGCTATCGCGCGCTCGCCAGCCGGCATCTGGAGACGCTCGAGGTCGATCAGTGCGGCGAGGACACGCTGTTTCTCCTCGCCCGCACCAACCAGTCGCGGGTGCATGTCGCCGAGGCGGCGCGAACCCGTCTTTACCGGGACGGGCAGGAAATCGACGTTCAACGGACAGTCGAGAAATCGGCGACCGAGATCGCCCTTTGCCTTTCCTGCGCCGTCGAGCGAGGCGACCGGGTCGACGTTGAGAAGGTGGCGTCGCTTTACAGCTCCCACGATGCGGCGATCTCCGAGCCCGGCGTCGCGGCCAAGACGCTCATCGGCGAAGCAGGGACGTTCGACGAGCTGGCGAAGGCGCACGCCGAGGCGTGGCGGCGTCTGTGGGAGGAGTCGAATATCGAACTCGTCGACAAGCAGAACGGGGAGACTTCCGGAAAGCTCCGCATGCATATTTTCCATATGCTTCAGACCGTTTCGCCGCACACGATCGATGTCGACACGAGCGTGCCGGCGCGGGGGTGGCACGGCGAGGCCTATCGCGGCCACATCTTCTGGGACGAGTTGTTCATCTTCCCGTTCCTGAACCTGCGCAATCCGACGCTGACCCGGGCGCTTCTGCGCTATCGCTTGCGACGTCTGCCCCAGGCGCGCCGGGCGGCGCGCGCGGCCGGGTTCGCGGGCGCGATGTTCCCCTGGCAGAGCGGCAGCGACGGTCGCGAAGAATGCCAGAAGCTCCACCTCAACCCGCGATCGGGCCGCTGGCTGCCGGACAACACCCATCGACAGCGCCACATAAACTCGGCGATCGCCTATAACATCTGGAAGTACTACCAGGTGTCCGACGACCATGAGTATCTCCATTCTTTCGGCGCCGAACTGCTGATTGAAATCGCGCGGTTCTGGACAAGCATGGCCGATTACAACCCGGCCATCGATCGCTACGAGATCAAGGACGTGATGGGCCCGGACGAGTATCACACCGCCTATCCCGGCGCCGATCCGCTGTCGGAATGCGGCGTGGATAATAATGCGTACACAAATATCATGGCGGCCTGGGTTCTGGGGCGGGCCCTCGACGTCATCGGGCTGCTGCCGGAGACCCTTTGCCGGAACCTGTGCGAGCGCATCGGTTTCGACCTGGCGGAGACCGACCTGTGGGAGGACGTGCGCCGAAAACTCCGCGTGCCCTTTCACGGCGACGGGATCATCAGCCAGTTCGAGGGTTATGGCGCGCTTCGGGAATTCGACTGGGCCGGCTACCAGGAAAAGTACGGCGACATCCAGCGGTTGGACCGCATCCTCGAGGCGGAAGGCGATACCGTGAACCGCTACAAGGCCTCGAAGCAAGCCGACGTGCTGATGCTGTTCTATTTGTTTTCGACAGAAGAGCTATCGGTCCTGTTCGAACAGCTGGGCTATCCGTTCGAGCCGAGCATGATCCCTAAGAATATCGACTACTACGCCGCGCGGACCTCGCACGGCTCCAGTCTGAGCCGCGTCGTCGATTCCTGGGTGCTCGCCCGCTCCGACCGACCGCGTTCCTGGCGCCTCTTTCAGCGCGCGCTCGACAGCGACCTCGCCGACATTCAGGGCGGCACGACCCGCGAGGGCGTTCATTGCGGGGCGATGTCGGGCACGATCGATCTCATCCAGCGGTGTTATCTCGGCGTTGAGACGCGCTCGGACGTTCTGTTCTTCAATCCCGAACTGCCGGACGACCTTGATCGCATCAAGGTGAAACTGCGCTACCGGCGGCATTTTCTCGACGTGGAGGCGGACCATGAACGCCTGAGGATCACGAGCCAGCCTTTGACCGTGTCGCCGATCACGATCGCTTACCGGGCCCATTTCCGCGACGTGACCCCGGGGAAAACCTACGAATTCCGCCTGCTGCGCCCGGAAGACCGGGACCGGGATGAAAATCGCCGCAAACCGTCTGTCCCGCGTCCAGCGTCCACGGAGACTGAAAAATGACCCCAGAAGCGCCCCTCGTCCTGTGGCTTTCGGATCTCGCTCGAACCGACGGCGACAAGGTTGGCGGAAAGAACGCCTCCTTGGGCGAGATGATCGGCGGCCTGCGTGACGCGGGCATTCGCGTGCCGGGCGGTTTCGCCACGACGGCGGCCGCCTATTGGCTTTATCTCGACGCGAACGGTCTGAGGGGCCCGCTGGCCTCGGAACTCGACAAGCTGAAGGGACCGGACCCGGATCTGGGCGCCGTAGGCGCGCGCGCGCGCCAGTATATTCTGGATGCGGATATTCCTCCGCCGCTCGTCGATGCGATCCTGAAGGCCTACCGCGAGATGCCGGCGCGCGCAGGACATGACGTAACGAGCCTCGCCGTTCGCTCCAGCGCGACCGCCGAAGATCTGCCCGAGGCCAGTTTCGCCGGGCAGCTTGAGACATTTCTCAACATTTGCGGCGAACAGGCCTTGCTGGAGGCTTTCAAACGGTGTTGCGCATCGCTGTTTACGGACCGGGCGATCAGCTACCGGCAAAACCATGGCTTCGACCATATGGAAGTGGCGCTGTCGGTGGGCGTTCAGGAAATGGTGCGCTCGGACAGAGCGGGTTCGGGCGTCATGTTCTCCATCGACACCGAAACCGGGTTCCCCGATGCGGTCCTGATCACCGCCGCCTGGGGGCTCGGAGAAACCGTGGTCCAGGGCATGGTCGAACCGGACGAATACCAGGTCTTCAAGCCCCTTCTCGGCGACGACCGCGCCCGCCCCATCGTCGAGAAGGCCCTTGGCGGCAAGGCTCAGAAAATGGTGTATGCGGACAAAGGCGAGGCGGCTTCGCGGCTCGTCGACGCCTCGCCGGAGGAGCGCGCCGCCTTTGTCCTCGGCGACGACGAGGTGCTGCAGCTCGCGCGCTGGGCCATCGCGATCGAAGACCATTACGGCCAGCCGATGGACATGGAGTGGGCGAAGGACGGCGTAAGCGGCGATCTTTTCATCGTCCAGGCGCGGCCCGAAACGGTCCAGTCGCGCAAGGAAGCCGGAGCGCTGAGAACCTACCGCCTCGAAGAGGCTGGCGAAGCGCTGGCGTCGGGACTTGCGATCGGCGACGCGATCGCTTCTGGGCCCGTCTGCCGTCTTGAAGGTCCGGAGGAGATCGAGCGCTTCGTCGACGGCGGCGTGCTCGTGACAGGCGTCACCGACCCCGACTGGGTGCCGATCATGAAACGGGCCGCCGCGATCGTGACCGACCATGGCGGGCGCACGAGCCACGCGGCGATCGTCAGTCGTGAATTGGGCCTGACGGCGATCGTCGGCGCCCAGGATGCGACCAAGGTTCTCAAAGACGGCCGGATCGTCACCGCATGTTGTGCGGAGGGTGGCGAGGGCCGCGTCTATGACGGCGCTCTCGATTACACGGTTGAGGAGATCGAGCTGTCGGCGATACCCGAGACGCGCACGAAGATCATGGTGAACCTCGCCAATCCGTCGGCGGCGTTCCGGTGGTGGCGCCTGCCTGCGGACGGCGTCGGGCTGGCGCGAATGGAGTTCATCATCGGAAATCTGATCAAAATCCATCCCATGGCGCTCGTGCGGTTCGACGAGGTCCGCGACGGGGCGGCGCGCGCTCAGATCGCCGAACTGACGCGCGGCTACGAGGACAAGTCGGAATATTTCGTCGAGGTCCTGGCTCGCGGGATCGCGCGCATCGCCGCCGCTTATCACCCCAAACCGGTCATCGTCCGGATGAGCGATTTCAAAACCAATGAGTACAGGCGGCTCATCGGCGGCGACGGCTTTGAACCCTCCGAAGAGAATCCCATGCTGGGCTGGCGGGGGGCGAGCCGGTACTACAGCGAAGGCTATCGCGACGGCTTCGCCCTTGAATGCCGCGCCATCCGTCGCGCGAGGGAGGAAATCGGACTGGCCAACATCATCATGATGATCCCGTTCTGCCGCACGCTTGGGGAGGCGGACCGCGTCCTTGCGGAGATGTCCGGGCACGGGCTGGAGCGCGGGGCGCGCAGCCTTCAGGTCTACGTCATGTGCGAGATCCCGGCGAACGTGATCCTGGCTGAGGAGTTCGCGGCGCGGTTCGACGGCTTTTCCGTCGGCTCAAACGATCTCACCCAACTGGTGCTCGGGGTGGACCGCGACAGCGATCTCCTGAGCGATCTCTTTGACGAGCGCAACCCGGCGGTGACCGGCGCCATCGCCGAGCTGCTGGCCAAGGCGCGCAGGGTCGGCGTCCATACCGGCCTGTGCGGCCAGGCCCCGAGCGACCATCCCGAATTCGCACGGTTCCTCGTCGAACACGGCATCGCATCGATTTCCGTGAGCCCGGACAGCTTCAAGGCGGTCAAGGAAATTGTGGCGGCCGCGGAGCGCGAAACGGGACGATGAATGCTGGAGCGAAAGCTTGCACGCCCCGGCCCGGGCGCGACAATCTCCGAAAACAGAACCCAACCCCCCGGGATTGTCCATGCCGCAGATTCTCACGGTGACGCTCAACCCGGCGCTCGACGTCTCGACGTCCGTCGACGCCCTGAAACCGACGCAGAAACTGCGATGCGGGCGGCCGCGCCATGACCCGGGCGGCGGCGGCGTCAACGTCTCGCGCGCCATCAAGAAACTCGGCGGCGAGAGCCGCGCCTTCGTCGTTCTGGGCGGCGCGACGGGCGCGCATTACAAGCGCCTGCTGGATGCGGAGGGCGTCGAGACGTCGGTTCTGTCCGGCCCGGGCGAAACCCGCACGACGTTTCAGGTCACCGAAGAGGCTACGGGCCGGCAGTACCGTTTCGTACTGCCAGGTCCGGAACAGGCGAAAGGCGACGAGGAACGCCTCCTGGAGGCGCTCGCCGCGGAGGTCTCGGCCGGCGCGCATCGCTATGTCGTCGTGAGCGGCAGCCTGCCGCCCGGTCTGCCCACGGATTTTTACGCCCGGATCGCCTTTCGCGTCCGCGACCTGGGGGCGAAATGCATCCTCGACGCCGCCGGTCCCGCGTTCGAGGCCGCGCTCGCGGCGCGCCCCTTTCTCGTTCGCGCGGACCGATACGAAGCGCAGGTCTTCCTCGGCGACGGCGAGCTCAACGAAGTCTCGGTCCGCCGGCTCGCCCATGACGTCCTGAACGGTCCCCGGGCGGAGGCCGCGATGATCACCATGGGCGGCGACGGGGCCTATGTCGCGACGGCGGATGAAGGCTATCGAATCCGACCCCCGGGAGTTGACGTGGCGAGCGCCGCCGGCGCCGGCGACAGCCTGATCGGGGCGCTGACGCTCGGGCTTGCGAACGGCATGTCGCTCGCCGACGCCAGCCGCTACGGCCTCGCTGCTGCGACGTCGGCCGTGACGACCGAGGCGACGTCCCTGTGTCGCCGCGATCAAACCGAAGAATTCTTTGCACAAACGGTATGCGAGGCGGAGCCGCGTCGCCGGGGCTGACGCTCCTTCAGGCGTCTTCGGTGCATGTCTGTCTCACCGCGCCGTTCGTCCCTTCCTGGTCGATGATGGAGGCGATGAGCGCGGGCTGCGCCCTTCTCGTCTCCGCCGCCGCGCCGGTGCGCGAGCTACTGGACGAGGAAAGCGGGGCCTTTACGGATTTTCACGACACAGAGGAGGGCGCCGCGAAGCTCGACGCCTCCCATCAAACAAGCTCCGCGTCCGTCATGACTTCAACAAGCGCCGGGCCGTCATGGGCGATCGCGCGGGCGATCTCTCGTTCCAGATCCTGGGGCCGGTCGACGC
>CAZBOC010000090.1:0-10008 GCA_964493225.1 uncultured Caulobacterales bacterium
CGGCGTCAAGGCTCTGAACGCGTTCGCGCCGGCGCGCGCCGGCCAGCGGCTCGGCCTGTTCGCAGGTTCCGGCGTTGGCAAATCCGTCCTGCTCTCGATGATCGCCCGCAACACCGCCTGCGACGTCGCGATCATCGCCATGATCGGCGAACGGGGCCGGGAGGTGCGGGAGTTTATCGAAGACCATCTGGGCGCGGAGGGGCTCGCCCGCGCGGTCGTCGTCGTCGCGACGTCCGACGAGCCGGCCATGATGCGACGCGAGGCGGCGTTTCTGGCGATGAGCCTTGCGGAGTATTTTCGCGACGAGGGCGGGCATGTCCTGGGTCTTATGGATTCCGCATCGCGCATCGCCGGGGCCCAGCGCGAATTCGGCCTCGCGGCTGGCGAGCCGCCGGCCGCCAAAGCCTATACGCCCTCGGTCTTCGCCCTGCTGCCGGGCCTTCTGGAGCGCGCGGGACCCGGTCCCGAAGGGAGCGGCGGCGCGATCACGGGGGCCTTCACGGTTCTGGTCGAGGGCGACGACCACGACGAACCGGTCGCCGACGCGGTGCGGGCGATCCTGGACGGGCATATCGTCCTTGACCGGCGCATCGCCGAAACGGGCCGCTTTCCCGCCGTCGACATATTACGCACGGTCTCGCGTTTGCCGGCGCACGCACTGTCCCCCGACCGGGCCGAACTGATCGTCGCCGCACGGCGGCATGAGGCGATTTACGACGACATGCGCGAGATGATCCGCATCGGCGCCTACGCGCCCGGCGCCAACGCCGAGGTCGACGCGTCCATAACGGTTCATGACCGACTTGAGGAGTTTTTAACACAAAGCCGCTTAACTCGCGTTTCGATCAACGAAACGTTCGACGCCTTGGCGGCGATCCTTGCGCCGGCGTCTTCATGACAGGAGGGCGGGCGGCATGAGCGCATCCGCGCGAGATCGCGGCGGCATTTCGAAACTCCTGAAACTGGCGAAAGCCGACGCCGGCGAACGCCGGCGGCGACTCGCCGACCTCGAGGCCGCTTACGCGTCGGCGACGGCTTCACTGGAGGAAATCGACGGTCTCATGCAGGCGGAAGAAGGGCGCCTCGCCGCTCGCGGTTCTGATTTCGTCCCGCTCGCCGGCTTTCAGGAAGGGGCGCGGGAAAAGCGCCGCGCGCTCAAGGCGACGCTCTCGACGCTCGCCGTTGAAATCCGGGAGGCGCGTAATGCGCTGAAATCGGCTTACGCCGAAGTGAAGAAACTCGAGCACCTGCTCGAGGTTCGGGAAAAAGCCGACCGACGGCTCGCCGCGAAAAAGGAAGCGGCCGACGCGCTCACTCCGATCATGCGCGCCGCCGAATAACCGCGCCGCGATCGTTCAACATATTGTTTTTAAGAATTTTTTAACGCCGCCTCGTGAACGGTCCCGGTGCGGGACGCGCGTCCAGCGCCCATTCCGTCGCCGGAATGAGCAAGTCGTTCTCGCTGCTTCGGACCGGTTTTCGGTTTGACGGCCCGTTAATTCCCGTGATATCCCGTAAAGGGGTGTTTAATTCCGCCTGGGGCGCGGCGTGGGCCTGCGCCGACGCGGGGGGCGGGGGCGGCGACTGCGCGCGCGGCCGGTTCCGGGAAGGGCGTTATGAATGCTGCGGTCAGCGGAGGCCTTGTTTCTCGGGTCTCACACGAACAAGATCGACGCGAAGGGGCGGATTGCGACGCCCGCGGATTTTCGCAAGGCGTTGGATCTCGACGCCTTCAATGGTTTTTTCTGCATTCCCTCTCTGACCGGGCCGTTCATCGACTGCGGAGGGCTCGATCTTCTCGCCCGCATGAAGACGCGGATCGACGGCATGGATCCCTATGACCCGGACAGAGAGGCCATGGAAATCGCGTTGATGGGACGGGCGCGCAAACTACCCTTCGACAAGGACGGCCGCACGATCCTGCCCAAACCCTTGATCGATCACGCTGGCCTCGACGGCGAAGCCTGCTTCGTGGGGCGCGGCGACTTTTTCCAGATCTGGAATGCGTCCGAAATCGAAGAGCGTTTCGCCCAGGCCGAAAAACGCGCACAGGAGGCGCGCTTCAGTCTGAAAGACCGCGCGCGCTCACCGGAGGCCGCATCATGAGCTACGCGCCGCACGCGCCCGTCATGGAGGAAGAGGCGGTCGAGGCCCTCGCGCCCGTTGACCGAGGCGTTTATGTCGACGCGACCTTCGGCGGGGGCGGCTATGCGCGCGCAATCCTTGGCGCCGCGAATTGCTCAGTCTACGGTTTTGATCGCGATCCGACGGCGATCGCGCGCGCCGAAGCCTGGGCTCGCGCTTATGGCGGACGGCTCGTTCTGATCCGCAGGCCGTTCGCCGAAATGGAGGCGGGCCTCGCGGAATACGGTCGCGAGACGGTCAGCGGCGTCGTCTTTGATCTCGGTGTATCCTCCATGCAGTTCGACGAGGCCGAGCGCGGCTTTTCCTTTCGCGTCGACGGACCGCTCTCCATGCGAATGGACGGCGGCGAGCCGGATGCGCGCGACGTCGTCAACAGGGGCGCAGCCGAAGATCTCTCGGCGATCTTCAAGGTCTATGGCGAGGAGCGCCACGCCGGGCGGATCGGGCGGGCGATCGTCGAAGCGCGCGCGCAATCGCCGATTACGACGACGCGGCGGCTTGCGGAAATCATCGAAGCCGCGTCTCCGGCCCGTCCGCAAGACAAGATCCACCCGGCGACCCGCGCCTTCCAGGCGCTGCGCATTTTCGTCAATGATGAACTCGGGCAGCTCGCGCAGGCGCTTGGCGCGGCCGAACGGCTCATCGCTCCCGCTGGCCGCCTCGTCGTCGTCACGTTCCATTCGCTTGAAGACCGGGTCGTGAAGCGGTTCTTCGCCGACCGCAGCGGCGCGGCGGGCGGGCCGTCCCGCCACGCCCCCGAGCCGCAAGCGCATGCGCCGACTTTCCGTCGCCTATTCGGCAAGCCGCGCGTTCCGGGCGCGGCTGAAATCGCGAACAATCCGCGGGCGCGGTCGGCGAAACTGCGCGCCGGCGTGCGCCTTGACGCGCCTGCGCGCCCTGATGCGGCCGCCTTCGCGCCCGCCCCCATCCGCCTGTCCAAATCTCTCGAGCACTGGAGGTCTTGAAATATGGTCCGAGTCACGATGATTTTTCTGTGTCTGATCCTCGCTGCGGCCGCGGCGGGCCGCTACCAGGCTGAAGTCCGCGTCAGGCAGGCGCGCGAGGCGCTCGCCGAGATCGAGGCCGCGAAAGCGCGCGAGGAAGAGCAAATCCGGCTGCTGCGCGCGGAAATCGCCTACCTCGAAGGCCCGGAAAGGCTTTCCCTGATCGCGGAGAAGGTCACCGAGCTTAAGCCGCTGACCGGCGCGCAACTGATGACAGCGGAGGATTTCTCTTTGGCGTTCGGGGAAAGCGCAGGCGGCTCGCCCGCAAAGCCCGGACGCGGCGCGCCTCCCGCCCCCGAACCGATCGCCGTGGCGAGCGCCGCGCCCGCCGCTGCGGCGAACCGGTAAGGAGCGGCCGCAATGCTCCGCCGCAGACGCGCCGCAATGCGGGAAGCGGCGAAGCCGCACGCCTACGTGATCGAGGAGTTCGCCCCTGCAGGGCCCGTCAATCCGGATACGGAGTTAAAGGCGAGCGTCGCAATCGTCGCGGGCGACCGACCGGCGCAGCGCTCGCGCAGGCGCATCGGCATGTGCGCCGTGGTCTTTGCGGCCGCCTTCTCGCTGCTGGGCGCCCGCCTGTTCGCCGTGGCGACGGGCGGGCAAAGCGTCTTCGCCGCCGGAACCTTTCCCGCCGCTGACGAGGCGCGCCCGGAAATCGTCGATCGCCGCGGGCGCATTCTCGCAACCAATCTTCCGGTTGTGGCGCTTGAAGTCTACGGCCGCGAAACCTGGGATCCGGGCCAGACCGTCTCGATATTGAGCGATGTCGTCAAAATAGACGATGCTGACGATCTTGAGCGCCGGTTGCGGGCGGGCAGCTACGTGGAGGTCGCGCGGGACCTGACGCCCGCCCAGAAGGACGCCGTCTTCAGGCTCGGCCTTCCGGGCGTGCGTTTTCGCTCGCGCGAGCGGCGCTATTATCCGCAGGGCGCGCTCGGCGCCCATGTCGTCGGTCATACGGAGCCGGGAAAGGGCGGAGTGATGGGACTGGAGGCGCATCTCGACGCGCGGGGCCGCGCGCGCCGACTCCAAGCCGCGCTCGACATTCGCGCGCAGCAAGCAGTGGAGGCCGAACTCGCCGCCGCCGTTAAGAAGCACCACGCGCAGGCGGGCTGGGCCGGCGTCATGGACGTGCGGACCGGCGAAATGATCGCACTCGCCAATTTCCCGGAATTCGACCCGAACGCGCCGGGAGACAGCCAGGCCGACGCGCGCCGGAACAGGGCGACATACGACCGGTATGAACTCGGTTCGGCCTTCAAGGCGATCACCGCCGCCGCCGCGCTCGACGCCGGCGCCGCGACGCCGGTCTCAACCTATGACGCGCGCGGCGCCTATCGCGTCGCCGACAGGACGATCCGCGACTTTCATGGTGAAAACCGTATACTGACTTTCAGCGAAGTCGTCCAGTATTCCTCCAATATCGGCATGGCGCGCATCGCCGCCGATCTCGGCGTCGACGACCACAGGGCGTATCTGAAGGCGCTCGGTCTTCTCGATAAGCTGCCGATCGAGCTGCGCGAGAACCGCGCGCCGCAACCGCCGGCGAAGTGGGGCCCGGTCGAGGCGGCGACGATTTCCTATGGACACGGAATATCCGTCACGCCTCTGCACCTCCTCGCCGCATTCGGCGCGGTGGTCAATGGCGGGGAATATCGCGCGCCGACCTTCCTTCAAGGCTCCCCCAAAGCAGCAGGCGGGCGGCGCGTCTTCGCAGAGGAGACCAGCGCGCAAATGCGGCGGATCCTGCGCCGCGTCGTCACCGACGGGACGGCCTCGCTCGCCGAGGCGCCGGGCTATTTTCCGATCGGCAAGACCGCGACGGCCGACAAGCCCGCGCGCGGCGGATATGACGGCAATGCGCGCATCGCCAGCTTCGTCGGCGCCTTTCCCGGCGCGGCGCCGCGTTACGCCGTGCTGGTCTCCCTCGACGAGCCGCAGGTCATCCCCGAAACGAAGGGCTTTGCGACCGCCGGCTGGAACGCGGCGCCGACATTCGCGCGCATCGTCGAGCGGATTGCGCCGGTCCTCGGCGTGATGCCGGCGGGAGGCGCGGAAACCTCGGCCTTTTTCCGTGCGCGGCCGGTTTCGCTAAGCCGGCTTGAGCCGTCAATGGCGGAGGTCCCGTCGCCATGATGAGGCTGTCCACGCTCGCCGGCGAAGCCGTTGATCCGGACCCGGAAATCCGCGGCATTGCGGTCGACAGCCGGGCGGTTGTCCCCGGGGATCTTTTCGCAGCCCTGCCCGGCGGGAGGTTTGACGGCGCGGCCTTTATCGACGACGCCCTCGCCCGGGGCGCGGCGGCGATCCTCGGCCCGCCCGCGATCGAAGCGGCCGCGCCCGTCATTCGCGATCCCTTCCCGCGCCGTCGTCTCGCACTGATGGCGGCCCGCTTCTGGCCGCGCCAGCCGGAAACGATCGCCGGCGTCACCGGGACCAACGGCAAAACCTCGACGGCCGTCTTCGCGGCGCAGTTGTGGGAGCGCCTTGGCGCGCCCGCAGGATCGATCGGCACGCTCGGCGCGCGCGCGCCGGGCTCCGCCGCGCCGCTCCGGCACACGACGCCCGAGCCCGTCGCGCTGCATCGGGTGCTGAACGACATGGCCGGTGCGGGCGCGCGCTGCGCGGCGATGGAGGTTTCGAGCCACGCCCTTGCGCAGGCTCGCCCCGACGGCGTCCGGTTTTCCATTGCGGCGTTCACGAACATCTCGCGCGACCACCTTGATTACCATACGGATTTCGACGCCTATTTCGCGGCGAAAACGCGTCTTTTCACGGAACTTCTGCCCGAAGCCGGGGTCGCCGTCGTCAACGCCGACGGGGCGGGCGCGGCGGCGCTTGCGAAAATGCTGGGAACGCGGCCGGGGCGGCTCATGACGACCGGCGCGGCCGGCGACGACGTGCGCATCCTGTCCTGCGCGCCGCAGCCGACGGGTCTGGCTCTGCGCCTCAGGGCCGCCGGCTGCGACCATGCCGTCGACGCGCCGCTTGTTGGCGGCTTCCAGGCGGAAAACGCCGCCCTTGCCGCCGCTATCGTGATCGCCTCGGGCTTTCCGGCCGGCGACGTGATTCCTCTCCTTGAGCGGCTCGCCGGCGCGCCGGGCCGCATGGAGCGGGCGGGAACGCTCCGCGGGGCCAGCGTCTATGTCGACTACGCCCACACGCCGGACGCCGTCGCCGCGGCGATCAGGGCGATTCGGCCCCATGCTGAAGGCCGTCTCGCGGTTCTTCTCGGCGCCGGCGGCGACCGCGACCGGGAAAAGCGGGGTCCCATGGGCGCGGCGGCGAGCGCGGCCGACCTCGTCATCGTCACCGATGATAATCCGCGCCATGAGGACCCGGCAGCGATCCGTTCGGCCGTGATGGCGGGCGCGCCAGGCGCGCTCGAAGTCGGCGACCGCCGCGAGGCGATCAGGAAGGGCCTGTCCCTCCTGTCTTCGGGCGACGTCCTGCTTGTGGCGGGCAAGGGCCATGAAACGGGCCAGACCGTGGGCGAGGTTGTTCATCCCTTCAATGACGCGGAAGTCGTGCGCGAGGAGATCCGCGCGGCGGGCGGGGGAATTTCGGGCGAGGAGCAGGTATCATGAGCGAAGCTCTGTGGACGGCCTATGAGGCTGCGGCGGCGACGAACGGCGCCCTGTGCGCGCGCGGCGGCGATCCTGATCGTTGGATTGCGGAGGAATGGACGGCGAGCGGCGTGTCGATCGACACGAGGACGATCGCGCCCGGCGAGATCTTCGTCGCGCTGAAGGACGTTCGCGACGGCCATGATTTTCTGGAGAACGCGTTCGCCAGGGGCGCCGCGGCCGCGCTCGTCGACCGCGCCCCGGAGACCGCCCCGGACGGGGCGCCGCTTCTCGTCGTGCGCGATACGCTGGAGGGATTGCGCGATCTCGCCCGCGCCGCCCGGGCGCGCAATTTCGGCAAGCGCATCGCCGTGACGGGGAGCGTCGGCAAGACGTCGACCAAGGAAATGCTGCGCACGGCGCTTTGCGCTTGCGGCAAGGTTCACGCGGCCGATAAAAGCTTCAACAATCACTGGGGCGTGCCCTTGACGCTCGCCGCCATGCCGATGCGCGCCGACTATGGCGTCTTCGAAATCGGCATGAACCACGCCGGCGAAATCACGCCGCTGACGCAGCTAGTCGCGCCGCATGTCGCGGTTGTGACGACGGTCGCGGCCGCCCACCTCGAGTTTTTTCCCTCAATCGAGGGAATCGCCGAAGCCAAAGCCGAGATCTTCAGCGGCGTGCTGCGCGGCGGGGCGGCGATCCTGCCGGCCGACAACGATCATTTCGCGCTTTTGAGACGCCGCGCGGACGAGGCCGGCGTCTCGCGCCTCATCACATTCGGGAGCCGTCCCGATGCGGATTATCGCCTGGAGAGCGTCGTTTCCGACGACGGCGGGTCAAAGATCGCAGCAAGCGTCTACGGCGCGCCGCTGAGCTTTCGCCTCGGCTCGCCAGGCCGACATCAGGCGATGAACGCTCTCGCCGCCCTCGCGGCCGCCGCCGCCGCCGGAGCGGACGTCAGAACCGCGGCCGAGGCGCTGGCCGCGTTCGGCGCCGGGCAGGGTCGCGGCGCGCGCCGGAAAATCGCGGTCGCTGGCGCGGCCTTCACCGTCATCGATGAAAGTTACAACGCCAATCCGGCCTCCATGTCGGCCGCGCTCGCCACGCTCGGGGAAGCGCAGCCGACGGGCAAAGGCCGCAGGATCGCGGTTCTGGGCGATATGCTGGAGCTTGGTCCGGAGGCGGCGCGTTTCCACGCCGACCTCGCTGCGGACCTCAAATCCGCCCGGGTGGACCGCCTCTTCACCGTGGGGTCCCTCGCGCGCGCCCTGTTCGAGGCTGCGCCCGAGCCGATGCGCGCCGCCGCCGGGGCGACGGTGGAGGCGATCGCGCCGGAACTGCTCGCGGAGCTGCGCGACGGCGACGTGGTTTTGATCAAGGGATCGAACGCGTCCAAGATCGGCCTGGCAATCCCCCTTCTCGAAAAGGCGGAGCTTGAATATGGACGCAAAACGGGCTGAACGATAACTGTCCGAAAGAAGAAATCCGGAAAGCCAATTCTTAATGCTGTATCATGTGCTTACGCCGTTTGCTGAGGATTTTCAGCTGTTTAACGTCTTTCGCTACCTGACTTTCCGGACCGGCGGGGCGATTATGACCGCGCTTTTCCTGTCGTTTTTCTTCGGCCCGTCGCTCATTCGCTGGATGCGGCGCAAACAGGGCAAAGGCCAGCCGATCCGCGAGGACGGTCCCCAGACCCACATCATCGAGAAGGCGGGCACGCCGACCATGGGCGGCGTTCTGATCCTGATCTCGTTCGGCGCGGCCACATTCCTCTGGGCGCGGCTCGACAATCCCTATGTCTGGGTCGTGATCGGCGTGACGCTCGCCTTCGGCGTCCTCGGTTTCATCGACGATTATCTGAAGGTCACGAAACAGACCGCGAGCGGCGTCGTCGGGAGTTACAAACTCGTCTTCCAGTTCGCCGTCGCGCTCGTCGCCGGGTATTTCTGCATGCACACGCTCGCCAGCGCGGAGGGCGCGCCGCCCGGCATGGCGAGCGCCGTGGCCGTCCCCTTCTTCAAGAACCTCTTCATTCCGCTCGGCGCGTTCTTCGTTCCCTTCGCCGCCTTCGTGATCGTCGGGGCGTCGAACACGGTGAATCTCACCGACGGTCTCGACGGACTGGCCATCGTGCCGGTGATGATCGCGGCCGCTGCCTACGCCGTCATCGCCTACCTCGTCGGAAACGCAATCTACGCGGACTATCTGCAGGTGCCGTTCGTGCCGGGCGTTGGCGAACTGGCCGTCATCTGCGGGGCGGTCATCGGGGCGGGTCTCGGATTCTTGTGGTTCAACGCGCCGCCCGCCGCGATCTTCATGGGTGACACGGGGTCGCTCGCGCTCGGGGGCGCGATCGGCGCGATCGCCGTCGCCGCCAAACACGAGATCGTGCTCGCGATCGTCGGCGGCCTGTTCGTGCTTGAGGGGCTTTCCGTCATGATCCAGATCGCCTCGTTCAAGCTCACGGGCAAGCGCGTTTTCCGCATGGCGCCGATCCACCACCATTTCGAGCAACTTGGCTGGAAGGAATCGACGATTGTCGTTCGCTTCTGGATTATCGCGGTGATCCTGGCCCTGCTGGGGCTTGCAACCCTGAAACTGCGCTAGGCGGGATCGAGGGCGTCCATCCATGATCGTCTTGCCGGATCTGCAGAACAAAAAGGCCGCCGTGTTCGGCCTCGGCGCGACCGGGCTCGCGACCGCGGACGCCCTCGTCGCCTCGGGCGCGCATGTCTTCACCTGGGACGAAAACCCGGCGGCCCGCGAGCGCACGGCCAATACGGCATGCGCGGCGGAACATCCGAAGAACTGGCCGTGGGCGGAGCTTCAGTTTCTGGCGCTGAGCCCCGGCGTGCCGCTCTATTTCCCGAAGCCGCACGCGATCGTGCGCAAGGCGCGCGCGTCGGGCGTGCGCATTCTCGGCGACGTGGAGCTGTTCGCCATGGCGCTCGACGATCTCACTGAGCAAGAACGGCCGCGCGTGATCGCCGTCACCGGCTCGAACGGCAAGTCCACGACCACGGCCCTGATCGCGCACATCCTTTCCGAAACCGGCGCGGATGTCGCGATGGGGGGCAATATCGGCAATCCGGCGCTCGCTCTGCAGCCCCCGGAGCCGGAGCGGATCTATGTCCTCGAGCTCTCCTCATTCCAGCTCGACCTGACCCAGTCGCTGAGGGCCAATGTCGCCGTTCTCTTGAACATCTCGCCGGATCATCTCGACTGGCACGCCAGCGAGGCCGATTCTACCACTGGAGATTCGGCGGTCAAAACAAAAACAGACT
>CAZBOC010000091.1:0-9862 GCA_964493225.1 uncultured Caulobacterales bacterium
GTCGAACAGGTCCTGCGCTCCCATCGCCCGACGGGCGCCGTCATTCTCGACACGCCGGGCGTCAGCCCCTTCGACGCCGGCGATTTCGCGGCGCTGAAGGATTTCGAGGGGGCCGCCGGCGCCGAGCCCGTCCTCGTCCTGCCCGCCAGCGGGGACACGGAGGAATATATCGAATGGGCGATCGCCTTCGCGGAGTTCGGCGTGAAGCGCTGCATCGTGACGAAGTTCGACGCGACGAAACGCGTCGGCGCCGGCCTGTGCGCGGCGCACGCCGCGCAACTCGCGCTGGCGCATTTCTCCGAGACCGCGTTCATCTCTGAAGGGCTCCTCCCCGCGACGCCGGAATTCCTCGCCCGCCGGTTTCTGGCGTCAATGCCGGGACGGGTTGGTTGAGGCTTGCCCCTTCCCTCGGGGATGCGGGCGCCGAGGCCGAATGCGCAAGCCAGGACTGAACATGAAGAGGTTCCTCCGGGAACGGTTGCGGTTATCAAAACCTGCGCCACAGCGCAGACGCCGGATGGTCACCCCCGCCGAAACTCAGCCAGCGGGCGGCGCTGCGCGCCCGCCGCGTCGAAATTCTCCAGCGCGAGCCAGGATTCAAATGCTTCGCGTACGGACGGCCATTCCTCGTCCGTGACCGAGAACCACGCCGTGTCGCGGTTCTCGCCCTTCATGACCATGTCATTGCGGAAGACGCCCTCGAAGGCGAAGCCGAAGCGCTCGGCGGCGCGCTTGGAGGCTTCGTTGGCGTTATGGCATTTCCACTCGTAGCGACGATAGCCGAGGTCGTCGAAGAGATGGCGCGCCATCAGATACACCGCCTCCGTGGCGCCGGGCGTGCGCTGCAACCGCCGCCCGAAGATGACGCAGCCGATCTCCGCGGAGCCGTGTTCGGGACGGATGCGCATATAGCTCGCCGCGCCGCGCACCGCGTCCGTTTGCGGATCGACAAGCGCAAGCGTCACCCATGGGTCGCGCCGGCAGGCCCGTCTCGCCTCGAAAAAGTCCGCAAGGGCCGCCGCGCTCTGCGGCGTTGATATCGGCAGATAGCGCCAGAGCGGCGCGTCTGCGGGCCCGGCAATCGACGCGAAGAGGCGTTCGCCGTGACTACGAGGGCGAAAAGGCTCGAGACGGATGCAGCGTCCGGCCACGACGCCTGGATCCGGCGCACGACAGCCGCCCCATAGGGTGAGATCCCTCGCCATCCTCCGCGCCCCGTCGCTCCGCCGGCTCGCCGCCGCCGGAATGCGTTTTACCACGGGGCGCCCGCGGCGTTCAACGCAGGGATGACGACGACGGACGACCCCGTCCAACGCTATCGGCGACGCGCGAAAACAAGCCGCCGGCCCGTCCCCAGAAAACTCCTCAGATTGGCGAAGAGCCCGGCCCGGCGGGCGGCCGCCTTCAGCGAGAACCCCTTGAAGCGCGGCGTTGGCCGCATAAAGAGGCGGCAGGCGACGAGCCGCGACAGCGCGCGGGTCTTGCGCCTGACTTGGCCGGGCTGCATCGCCGCGACCGCATCAATGTCGATCGCACGCGCCGAAATCGCGCCCGCGGCGACGGCGGCCTCAAGAGCCGCCGCACCTTTCTCCGTGCGCGGAACCATTAGGCTGCGGCCTTCCGCCTCCTCGAACAGCGGATATCCGTTCGCGTCGCATTCCCATGCGTCGGCGAAGACGATGTCCGCAAAACCGCCGACGCCGTCCGGACAGATCTTGCAGCGAAACGGCAGGTGCTTGGACAGAATCGCGCCCCAGCTGTCGGCGTAGGAAAGGCGCAGGGTCTCCCCGGTCTTGAGGCGCGCCGTCGCAAATCCCGGCCACCCGTCGCCCCGGTAGCGGAAGTTGCGAACATCGCCCGGCGTCGCCCCGAGTTTGCGGATGACTTCCTCAGCGCCCCTGGCGCTCGGCGCGCCCGCGCAGAAAAATGAAATCATGTAAGGGACGCGTTCCTCGACGCGCGCGTCGCGCCGCGCGATGGCGCGCAGGGCCGCCACGTCGCAAGGCTTGCCGACAAAGGCGAAAGGCTCGTCGCGCGCGAGATGCGCTTCGAGATCAGCGAGCGGTGAGGACGGCGCATAGCGCGAGCCCGCCGCTTCGAAAACATCACCAGCGTCAGCGCTTGTCGTTGTCTCGTTGCCAAGCGGATCTTCCGTACTGGCGGTTGTCTGTACGATGAAGCGGACGGCGCCGCTTTCCAGAAGATGGATCAGCAAGGCCGACAGGCCCCCGCCCGAAGACGCCCGTCGACGCAGCGCCCCGTCGCGCGCATGTCCGACGAAGACGCCCCTATGCGGTCCCCACAGGACGTGATCAGCCGCGGCGCCGACCGGCCGCTCCATGGAAAGTCCCGGACAGACGTCGCGGATCAGGCCCTCTTCTCTCGCGTCGAGAGCCTCGACCTGGACAGGCCTCGCATGACCGCCAGCGGTCGTCTCCATCGTGATCTTGCCGCCCGCAAGGCCTGCGCAGGCGCCGCAGCCGGCGCAAAGATCGCCGCGCGCGACACGGGCGAGCGCGAGCGAGGACGGCGGCGAGGCGCCTTTCACGCCGCCTTGCTCCGCCCGGCGCGGGCGGCTTCGGCGATAGCGCCGCGCAACGCCGCTTCGTAGGGCTGCAAGCGCCGCAAGCCCTCGGCGCGGGCGCGGCGTAACGATCGGTGTAATGACTTTCTGCGCTCGAACGCGTTCTCAACCTTGGCGCGTATCTGCTCATCGTCCTCACGCCGCGCGTCGGCGACGAGGTCGTAACCAAGCGCGCCGAAAAAGCCCTCGAACTTCCGGCTGTAAGCCACCGGCACGACCGGAACGCCTGCAGAAAATGCGGCGATGCAGGCGTGCATCCGCGCACCGACGAAAAAGTCCATGCCGGCGATATAGGATTTCGCCTCGATCGGACCACGGAACGCGGGCGCCACGCGCGAGTTTGGAAACTCCCCATGCAGCGCCATGCAGGCGCGACGGTCGTCCTCGACGGGCTGGTCGTCGGAGAGGACGTGGCTGATGAAGTGAACCTCGCATTCGCGCCGCTCGGTGAACGCTTTTGCGAGCCTGCGCATTGTCCGGCGATAGTCCGCTTTCAGGCCGAACATGTTTCGTCCGGAATAGCCGCCGCTGAAAAGCAGTCCGGAAACATTTATTCCGACACGGATTACATCCTCCGACCGGCGCGCCGGCGCCCTGAAGGGAAGACGCAATGCGACGTCGCTCGCCTCGATCAGGGGCCCGGCGTAGCCGGTGCGCCGCGCGCATTCGCTAGACAGATGATCGCGGGTCGCAATGAGACTCGCGCGGCGCATGACGCCGAGCGCCGCCCGGCTGATCGACGGGTTCTTGAAGGGACCGATGGTCTGCGGCGCCATGATCAGCGGCGCGCCGGCGCGCAAGACGACGTTCGATGCCAGGATCATCTTCGAGATCCGGCCTGGTCCGTAAATGTCGGAGAAACTGTCGCCCGCGCCGATGTCGATCACGAGGTCGCAAGCCCGCGCCTCGCGGGCCAGCCTTCCGCCAATGGGATTGAGGTCGCGCGCCCGCAGGCCTGCGATCTCGATATTCTCGCGTTGGAAATAGGCGGGCTTGGGATCCGCCCAGCCGAGAACCCTGTAACGGGCGCGCAGACCCGCCCCGCGCGCCGCCGCCTCCGCAATCGCCATGTCGCCGATGGTCAGGGCGCCGACGCCGAGATTGTCGGAATTCAGCGAGTGCCACAGAAGGCCGATCGTGAGGTCGTCATCCGCCATCAAACTGTTCCGCTACTGGCGTCGATTTACAGATTCGGATCGAGACTGGCGCGAAGCCATGGAGAATTCGTTACGGCCCGTCGAGGGATTGGCCCTGTTCGGCGCGCAGGGCTAGGCGCCCCGGCGTCCGCGGCCTATGAATGGCGCCAGGACGAGGGAGGTTTTTCATGACGGAATTACGCACCACCGCTTTCCAGTATCTGGACCGCGCCATGGGAGAATTGCGGGCGCTCGGGTTCGCGGCCGAGGGAGGCGAGCCCGCTCCGATCGTCGCGCTGTTGAAACAGATCTCCGACCTCGACGAGGACCGCGTGGCCGCCATCGCGCGAACCCTCGACCAGGCCTCCCATTTCAACGACGTCGTGCGCGAACAGGTCTCCGGCATGGCCATCGGAGAGCGGTATGAAGGCATCACGGCGGGTTTTGATTCGATCCGCGACGACGCCAAGGCTCTCGTTGATCAATACGCTGACGGGAAGATCGGCACGATCGAGCGCATCCAGAACGTCTGGATGAAAATGACCCGCGGCGACATCGCCACGCGTTTCGAAAAAATCAAGGATCTGTATCTCGAAGTCGCGGCCGACACCCGCGACCAGGTCGAGCGCGAGACGCGAATTCTAGAGGCCTATCGCGATTTTCGCGGCGCGATGAAACAGTCGGAGGTCATGGCGCTCGAGGTTCTCAACAAGGCCGAAGGCAAGCTCGACGCGGCCAAAACGCTCCTGAAGGACCGGGTCGAAAAGGTCACGGGCTTTGCGGGAGACGACGCCGCGGAGCGCGCCCGCCTCGAACTCGACAGGGACGAAGCGCTTCGCGCCCTTCAGAGGGAAGAGAAGCGTTATCAGGTCGCCAAGGATCTCGCGGACAACATTACGATCGGCTATAATACTTCGGAAGTCATCATGACCCGGCTGGTCCAGACGACGACGGCGAAGGAGCGAATCTACGCCCAGGCGGTCTCGTTCTTCGGCACGAACGAAACGGTGCTCACGGCGCTGTCGGCGACGTTCACCGGCATGCACGGGCTGCATGAGTCGACGCAAACCCTCGAAGCGATGAAGAAGGGCATTGACGACAGCCTTGAGACCTTGTCCGAGGTCGGCGGGAAGGTCCATGAAGCCGCCGTCGAGGCCGGCTACGGACCGACGGTCTCGGCGGCGTCGGTCAAGATGCTCGTTGAATCGGTCATCAACTATCAACAGCGCAGCCAGGAGATCATCCAGGAAATGCGCAAGCTCTCGACCGAGAATTCCGAGGAAATCCGCACAGCCGTCGAGGACGGAAAGCGCCGGCTTGCGAAACTGATTGAAACGGGCGCGTCGGCCGCCCTTGAAAAGGCGTAATCACCGGGCGCCTTTCGCGACGGGAAGACACTCACGGCCATGAGCGAAACGCTCGTCAAGACATCCGAGGAGCGCGAGCCGCAGAGCTTCGACGACGTCATGCTCGCCATGGACGTCGTCGACACGCTGCGCCACCGCGAACGCGTCGTCGACCGCGAACTGCGCGCTGAGGCGCGCGAGGAGGCCCTGGTCGAACGGCTTCGCGTCATCTACAAGAACCAGGGCATCGACGTGCCGGACCGCATCCTGCGCGACGGCGTGAAGGCGCTTGAAGAAAAGCGCTTCGTGTACGAACCGCCTGCCGACGGGCTCGGCGTCAGGCTGGCGAAGCTTTACATTGCGAGGGACCGCTGGCTGAAGCCGCTCGGCCTCGTCCTCGGCCTCGCCGCACTGATTGCCGCGGGCTACCATTTCGGCGTCGATGCGCCGCGACAGCAGAGGATCCGCGCCGAACAGATCCTTCTCACGCAGACCCTTCCGGAAAACCTCGAACAGGCCCGCGAAAAAGCCCTCGCCCTGGCGGAAACGGAGGAAGCGCGTGCAGTGGTTGAAACGGCGTACCGGGACGGAACCGCGGCGCTCGCCGACGCAGACGCGGCCGCCGGGGAACGGGCGCTCGCCGCGCTGCGGGAAATCGGCGTCGATCTTTCGAAAGCGCTGAGCATCCGCGTCGTCTCCCGCCCCGGCGAAATGAGCGGCGTGTTCCGCATTCCGGAGGATACGCCGGGCGTGCGCAGTTACTATCTGATCGTCGAGGCCGTCGACGCGCGCGGGCGCCCACAGCCCCTCACCATCGCAAGCGAAGAAGACCAGAAAACGCGCCGCGTCGAGAAATGGGGCGTGAGGGTGCCGGAGGCTGTTTTCAATCGCGTCTCGGCTGACAAGCAGGACGATCAGATCATTCAGAACGCGGAAGTCGGGGTCAAGGCTCAGGGACGCCTCGCCCCGGAATATGCGATCGAAACGAACGGCGGAGCGATCGTCGAATGGTAGCGCACGCTGGTCGTTTCACCGAGCGCGGACGATGACGACCGGCCGCGAAGCCCTGCATCGCCTCGACCGCGCGATCGCCGAGGCGCGCCGCGACCTCGCGCAGTTCAGCGACGCAGCCGCTGTCGATTCGCGCGCGCTCGCACAGATCGACAAGGCCCAGGTCGGCGTCTTCCGCCGCCTCGCCGACATTCGCCTCGACCTTCTGCGAGAAGAAGAAGCGAACGCATCGCTTGGTTCGGCGGACCTCGAAGCGGAGAGACTGATCGCTGAACACGAGGGCGCGGTGGCGACTTTCGCGGCCGAACGCGACGCCGCGGAAGAAGAGATTGAACGGCTCGAGGCGGAACGTCTGGCGCGCGAAGAAGCGCTCGAGGCCGCCGTTGAAGCCCATGACGCGGCGGCGGAAAAGACCCACGCCCGGCTGGAGAGGGACCCGGACTATGTCGCGCGCGCCGAAGCGGTCGAGGAGGCCGACGCGATCGCTGCGCGCGCGGCCCAGAAGCTCGAAGTGGCCCGCGAGACCCGCGCGGAAAAAGGCGCCGCCTATGAGGAAGACCCGCTTTTCACCTATCTCTGGAAACGCAAATTCGGCACGAAGGATTATCGCGCCTTTCCGCTCTTCGCCGCCCTCGATCGCTGGGTCGCCGGCATGATCAGATACCGCGACGCGCGGCTCAATTACGCCCGGCTCCTCGAATTGCCGGAACGCTTCAGAGAACACGCCGAACGCGTGAGCGAAGCGGCCGAGGCCGCGGCCGCCGCCCTGGAAGCCTTCGAACGCGAGGCGCTGGAAAAGGACGGCGTCGGTGAATTCCGAAAGAAGGCCGAGGCGGCGCGCGCGGCGCTGGAGGAGACCGACGCCGCCCTCGCCGATGCCGAGGAGCGCCACAAGTCCCTCGCTGAAAACCACGCCTCCGCCGCCGCCGGCGAGAGCGGCCCCCTGGAGGAGGCGCGCACCGCGGTCGCCAAGGCGCTCGCCGATCGCTCCGTACCCGATCTGAAAATTCTCGCGGCCGAAACCGAGACCCGCGACGACGATCGCCTCGTCGACGACCTTATTAGGCTGAAACGCGAGCGCATGGAGCTGGAGGAAGAACGCAGATCCGCCCGGCGCGACCTGGGGCGAAGGCGCGCCGTGCTCGCCGAGCTCGAAGAGATCAGGCGCAAGTTCAAGCGCGCGCGCTTCGACAGTCCCTACTCGGAATTTTCCGGACGCGATCTTGTCGGCGCCCTCGTCGCTGATCTGACGCGCGGCGCGCTCAGCGCCGATGAGGTGTGGCGCCGTTTGCGCCGGGCCCAGCGCACGCGGCGACGCGATTGGGATACCGATTACGGCGGCGGCGGTTTCGGCGGACGCGACTGGCGGGGCGGATTCGGCCTGCCGGACAGCTGGGGCGACGTCTGGACGTCGGGCGGCGGCTGGGGCGGAGGTCCGCGCGGCGGCTGGAGCGGTCCCCGCCGAACGAAGCGGCCCGTCCGACTGCCCCGCGGCCCCCGCACGCCGCGGGCGCCCAGACCGCCGCGCATCCGGATACCGAGATCGCGCGGCGGCGGCGGATTCAGAACGGGCGGCGGTTTTTGATTTCAGTATTCGCCCCCTGAATTTCTTGGTAACTAAACAGTGACGTTTGCCTGTTAACTCCCTTGCCGTCTGCAAAACCGTGAGGGAGTTTCACAATGGCCCGTAAGACAGCCGCCGTAAGAAAGACCGCTGCGAAGAAGAGAAAACCCGTCGCGGCGAAATCAACCGACCGCGACATCGAAAAGACCTATTCGACGAAGCAATTCGTCTCCAAGCTCCGTCGCCTGGCCGACTCGCTTGAGAGCGGCAAGCGCTTCTCCATTCAGGTCGCCGGCGAGCGCCTGAACATTCCGTCCGACGCAGCGTTCAACATCGAGCATGAACGCGGCGCCGGCGAGGAGGAAGTCGAGTTTCAGATCAAATGGAAAGCAGCGTAAGCTGACTATCCGTTAACGCCTTTTTAAAGGCCGCCCGGAGCATGGCGGCCTTTATCTTTGCGCGCGCGGCGCCTCGCCGCCGGTCGCGCCGCCGTCGTCGAAAATCGTCTTCGGCAGATGCATCGCGACCAGCATGTGCGGGACGTCGACCGTCTCGGCGATCTTCAAATCGCACGCGATCGAACACAGCATATAGGCTCGCGCGCGCGTCATTCCCTGTGTCTCTTCGAGAAAATCAAGCATGTAACGAGTCGCTTTTTTCGCCGCCTCGTCCAACGTCGTCGCAAATCCCGTCGTCGCATAGAATTCGTCGGTCTCGTATTGCGGTTCCTCGATGCGGCGCCCGCCCTTGATCACCTCAAGGCGGTAAACGATCCGCATCGGCGTTTCGACCGCGCTGCCGCCGACCTCGCCGGCGCCTTGAGCGGCGTGCGTGTCGCCCACGGAAAAGAGCGCGCCCTCGACGAAGACAGGGAAATAGACGGTCGTTCCCGCCGTCATGTGCGGGTCGTCCATATTGCCGCCATTGGCGCGGGGCGGAACGGTCGAGAGCATCTCGTCCGTGTCCGGCGCGACGCCCATGACGCCGGGAAAGGGCGACAGCGGCACGCGCACGCCGTCGTCAAAACGGATCGAATGCGTTTCTCGATTGATCGGATAGGTTTTCAGATCGAGCGTCGTCTCCTCGCCGGCGAGCAATCCGAAATCGGGCCAAACGCCTGTCCAGCCCCAATCGCCAGGCTCCAGTTCGAGGAGCGTGACCGCTAGCACGTCGCCGGGCGCGGCGCCTTCGACGTAAACGGGCCCGGTCAGCGCGTGAACCCGGTCGAAATCAACCGCCGCCAGTTCTTCGGGGCCGTCGCCCGGTTTCAACTGTCCGCCGGTCGCTTCCTCGGTGTAAACCTCAACGACCGCGCCCGACGGAACCCGCAGCGCCGGCGGGATCGCACGGCTGAACCTGTTGTGAGTATTGTCTGCGGTCAGGACGTAATCGGGCTGCGCCCCAGGACTTGCGAGGGGCGTCAGCACTTTGGACGGCCTGTAGACTTTGCTCGGCATGACAGCCGCGCAGCCGCTCAAGGCGATCGACGAGACGATCCAGAGTTTGCGCATATCGAAGCCTCGCGTCATTTCCGTCCACCTTTCGCCACGGGCGTATTCAGCGTCCATGCAGGACCCGTTGCGCCGCCGCGACCGCAATCGCCGCCCTTGCGAGCGAAGCTTACGGGTTGACAGACCGCCCTTCCGGACCGTCTACCCGCAAACGCGACAACAGGAGAAGTCCAATGGAAATCAATGTCGCCCTTGTCGGGGCCACAGGCAATGTCGGCCAGGAAATGCTCGCCATTCTGGCCGAGCGCCTGTTTCCCGTCGGCGAGGTCTTCCCCCTCGCCTCGCGCCAGTCGATCGGGCGCGAGGTTTCGTTCGGCGACAGAACGCTGAAATGCCTCGACCTTGAACAGTTCGATTTCGGCAAGGCGGACATCGCCCTCTTCGCGGCGGGGGGATCGGTCTCGAAGGCATGGGCGCCCAAGGCCGCCGCAGCCGGCGCCATCGTCATCGACAACTCGTCTCACTTCCGCATGGATCCCGACGTTCCGCTTATCGTGCCGGAAGTGAACGCCGAAGCGGCGGACGAGTACGCGAGGAAGAACATCGTCGCCAATCCGAACTGTTCAACCGCGCAGCTCGTCGTCGCACTGAAGCCGCTGCACGACGCGGCGACCATTCGGCGCGTCGTCGTGTCGACCAACAAGTAGACCTCAGGGGCCGGCAAGGACGCCATGGACGAGTTGTTAAACCAGACAAAGGGCATTTTAGTC
>CAZBOC010000092.1:0-9831 GCA_964493225.1 uncultured Caulobacterales bacterium
GTCGGGATCGCGATCACCGCGTCGATCGCGTCCGTCTGCGCCTCCACCGCCCGCTCGGCGAGAAGTTTCGAACGCGGATAGGGGCCAAGCATGTCCTCTGGCTCGAGACGAACGCATTCGTCGGCCTGCGACGGGCCGATGGGCGTCTTGCGCCCGACGAGGGTGGTCAGGCTCGAGCAGTGGACGAAGCGTTCGACGCCGGCCCGTTTCGCCGCCTCGAGCACGACGCGGGAGCCCTGAAGGTTGACCCGCTCGAAAAGGTCGCTGTCGCGCGCCCAGAGCTGCGCGGCGCCGGCCAGATGAAAGACGCATTTCACGCCGGAACAGGCGGCGGCAGCCGCCTGCGGATCGGTTATCGATCCCTGTACGTCGTCTTTCAGGCCCGTCGGCGCGAGGTCGAATACGCGCACCGTCTCGCCGCGCGCGCGCAGCGCCGCCACGAGCGGCTTGCCGACGAACCCCGCCCCGCCGGTGACGAGCGTCGTCAAGGCGTCACGACCGCTTGCAGACGAGAAGCCCTTCGTCGAGGACCGAGCCCGCGATCAGCGCTCCGTTCCAGAGAACGCCCACCGTGGCCGCTGAGAAAAGCTTCCCCTTCGGATCGTCGAACAAGACCTCGACGCGGCCCGTATCCGGGTCCGCCCTGACGATGCGCGAGGGGGCCCGGCCGAGCCCGAGCTTGCGGTGAGCGCCCATCCTGACGAGCGAGGGATGCACGGCGGCGACGACGGATCCGTCCGCGGCGACGGTGAGATTGTCGGGCCCGCCCGGCACCTCGATCCGCCGCCGGGGCCTCAGGCCCTCGGCCGTCTCGTCCATGACGTAGACGGCGCGCTCGCGCGTGGCGGCGAGGACAATGTCGCCGGCCGGCGTGCGCGCGAGACCGTTGGCGAAGCGCGCCCTGTCGAACAGCACGTAGTCGCCGTCGACGACGCCGCTGCGCCGCAGGGCGAAGACGTCCTCAAGCCCGGCGCGCCAGCCGCAGGCGGCATGGTCGAAGCTCGCGAGCGTCTGGCCCGCGAGGGCGTGGACGTCGTTCGCGCCGCACCGCGCCGCCTCGCTGCGCCCGATGAAAGCCTCGCCGCGGGCCCCGACGCGTTCGATCCTGGGCGTCATGCGCCACTTGCCGTCGATCTTCTGATAGGCGCGGTTGATGAACACGATCTCGTCGGCGAGGGCGTCGAAACTGAGCCCGTGGGGGCGCAAACCGCCGGGGATCTCGTCCGCCGCAGCGGCCGGCGAGACGGTCAGCGCGCCCGCCCCGGCCCCCAGCGCCCCGGCCCCCAGCAATGTCGCCAGGGAGACCTGATAAATCCCGCCCTCGGGGACAGCGCGCGCGCCGCGCCGGGCGGCCCTTTCGACAGCGCGGCGATCATAGGCGGAGATGAAGAGCCGGCGCGTGCCGGCGTCGACCGCAAGGTCTTCCGCGCCCCGCACGCTGGCGCCGGCCGCCCCGTCGACCAGGGCGACGCGGCGGCACGTTTCCGGCGCGAAGCGCACGTCGAATTCCGGGCCCCGGGAACAGGCCGCAAGCGCTGCGGCGAGCCCCGCCAGCGCCAGAGGGCGCGTCAGGCGTCTAAATTCGCGGCGATCCGACGCCGCCAGCCGCTCCGGCGCTTTCCGTCGAAACATCAGCACTCCCCTCGCCTTCTTCCCCGGCGGCGGCGCCGGCCTTCCCGCTTCCTTCAGACGGCCCTTCGCCCGACGCTCCGCCGGGCCGGTCATACCCCCATTTCTCGAGGAAGTACGCCAGCCGGCGTTCAACCTTCGAGGCCGCTTCGTCGGAACACGCGAATTTATTCTTCTCAAAGCTCGTCACGGATGCAAGATAGGTCTCGAATTTGTCGCGCGCCGCATCGAATCCGGGGAGGGAGAGCCCGCGATATGCCGCTTCGACCGCGCCGAGGGCGTCGGCGTCCAGGTCTTCATATCGCAATTCGACATACCGCCCGGAAGGCGCGTTCGCCGCGTCCGTCTCCAGGGCGCGCATCATGCGCTCGTAGACCGAAAGGATCGTCTCGTCGATGTCGACATGGCCATAAGGCTGCAGCGCGAATTCAGCGAGAAGTTTGCGGTAGAAATTCCGCATCGAGACGAAAACTTCGTAGGGGTTGCGGTGAATATGGATGAACTTCGCCTCGGGAAACATCTCGCGCAGCGTGGCGAGCCGGCCCGTATAAACGGGGTTCTTGATCAGCATGGGCCGACCATCCTGCAGCTTCGCGAGCTTGCGCAACAAATAGATGAAACGCGATTTCCAGGCGTCGATTTCGGCTTCGCCGCAGCCGTCGAAAAACAGTCCGCGCCGGACCAGTTCGTCGAAAGCCTTGGGGAAGTAGATGCCGTGGTAGAAAGACAGATCCGTCATGTTGGCGATGGCGATTTCGTCTTCCTGCGGACTGTCGGGCGTGACGGGAATGTTATCGATATAACGGTGTTCGGGCAGGGCTCTTTCAAGGAGCGGGCGAAAGAGCCGGGCGACGCCGAACAGGTCCCATGGAAGGCCCGTCGCCACCGGCGGGACATAGCCCCACGCCCCCGATTTCGTCATGATGTTGTAAAGATGCGTGGTGCCCGATCGCCAGTGACCGAGAATGAACACCGGCGGGGCCAATTCCTCGCGCTGCGGCAGGCGGCCCTCGATCAGCAATCGCTCCGCGGTTGAAAACGGCCAGCGGCCAAGCACGGCAAGGGCGACGCCGGCCCCGGCGAGCGGTTTCGTCGGCGCGCCCGCGCGCGCGATGACGGCGCCCAGCGTTCCGATGTTCGCGCCGCTCAGAGGATGGGCCATGGCGCCTGCGCCTCCCGCTGTTCCGCCGCGGCCCGCCATCGAACCGAAGCCCTTTTCAATCCTCGCTCTAGCGCAGCCGCGCGCGCCTGAAAAGCGCCGGCGGGAATGTTGCATCTCTGGGAGAACGAACGAAAAATCGCCATGTTTCTTTCGCTTATGCCCGAAACTGAAGGTTCAACATTTATTGCGAAAGGGAACACGCCCTATAGTGCGGTGTTTACAAATTCCCTGCCCGGCGCCCCGCCGAAGCGGGCTGAGCAAGGCGAACGGCGAATTCTTGACTTTGATACCGGACATTCGCGTCATCGGGCTGGCCGGCTGCCTCTGGGCGGCGGCGGCGGACGCTTTTGCCGATGAGGGCTATTCCGTCGCTTTTGAAGGCGCGCCGGACGCCCTTGAGGGCAAACTCGGTCTCATCTCGACGCTGGCGAAAGGCGAACGCGCCCTGCCGACGGTCGCGGCTGTCCGCCGCATGGCGCTTCGCGACCAGGAAGCGATTGCGAAAGCCCTGACGGCTGCGGGCCACTACGCCGGCGCGGTCGACTTCACGCTTGTCGAGGCCGAAGGCGACGACGCGACGCTGGTCACGTTCCGCATCACGGCCGGACCGGCTTTCCGCATCACGGACTACGAACTGCGCTATGCGGACGCCGGACCCCGGTCGGTCTACGGCGAACGGCCGCAAAGGCTCGCAGATCTCGGGATCGAAGCAGACGGCTCCGCGGCCGGCGCCCGGCTCCAGGCGCTGCAGAGCGAGGCCCTGACGGCGCTGTGGAACGCCGGCTATCCCGCCGCGCGAATCGTCGGGCGGCGGGCGATCGCCGACATGAGCTCGGGAACGGCGCGCGCGGTCTTTTCCTTTGAGAGCGGCCCGCGGGCGACGTTCGGCGAGGCGCAGATCAAGGGCGCGCTTTTGACCGAACCGGAATATCTCCGCAAACTGAGGACCTGGGAAGAAGGCGAGCCCTTCGACCGTTCGAAGCTCGTGGCCTATCGCGACCGGTTGGCCGCGACCGGCGTCTTCGGCGCCATCGACGTCGAGCCCGGAGCGCCTGATGAAACGGGCCGGGCGCCGGTCATCGTGACCGTCACCGAACGCAAAAGACGCACTGTCGGCGCCGGCGTCTCTTTCTCAACGGCGGAGGGGCCCGGCGGCCGGCTGTTTCTCGAATACCGCAACATGTTCGGCGCCGGCGAGCGATCCCGCGTCGAGATCCGGGGCAACACGGTCGCCCAGTCGATCGCGTTCAATTTCGACAAGCCGATGCCCGGCCTGCCGGGCAGCCTCTTCGCGGGCCTCGGTTTCACCAATGAAACCACGGACGCCTTCAACGCCCGCACCGTCAATATCGGCGGCGGCGTCGCCAAGCGCTGGCTCGACGATCGGCTGGAGACCCGCGCCGCCCTCGCCTTCGAGACGTCCCGCATCACCGAGGACGATGTCTCGGAGCGCACCTATTTCCTCTCGGCGCCGCTGTCGGCCGTGTGGAACACGGAAGACGACCCGCTCGTCCTCTCAAGGGGCGTGCGGGCGTCGCTCGTCGTCACGCCCTTCGCCGGCACGGACATGTTCACGCGGACGGAGCTGGCTGCGCGCAGCCGCGTGAATTTCGGCCCGGGCGAGCGCTTCACCATCGCAGGGCGGACCCGGCTCGGCGCGACCTTCGGCTCGTCGCTGTCCGACCTGCCGCTCAACCGGCGGCTATACGCCGGCGGGGGCGCCTCCGTACGCGGATTTGATTTCCAGGAGGCGGGCCCCCTCGACGTCGACGGCGATCCGGTGGGCGGCCGCTCGGTCATCGAAGGCGCGGTCGAAACGCGCCTCAAGGTGACGGACAACATTCAAATCGCCGGCTTCGCCGACGCCGCCAACATCTCCGCCGACACGCTGCCCGAATTCGACGGCGACTATTTCGTCGGCGTCGGCGGCGGGGCGCGCTATTTCACCCCAATCGGCCCCATCCGCGTCGATTTCGCCATACCGCTCGACCGGCGCGAGACCGATTCCAGTTTCCAGCTTTACATTTCCTTGGGACAGTCCTTCTGATGCGCCGCATTCTTATGCTCTCGGGCCTGATCATCGCCGCCATTCTGGGCGTCGGCGTCGGGGGCCTTATTATCCTGTTCAATACGTCAGGGGGGCGCGCGTTTCTCGCAGCCCGGATCGAACCGGCGATCGGCGCGGCGATCGGCGGCGAAGCGCAGATCGGAACTCTCTCCGGCGCGCCGCCGGGGCGGATTATCGCTGAAAACGTGCGCCTCGCCGACCGGGAAGGCGAGTGGCTCGCGCTCGATACGCTGACGCTGAAATGGTCGCCCCTGGCGCTCGCCCGCGGCGCGGTCTCGGTCGAGGAGTTCGCCCTTGACGGCGTCACCTTCACCCGTCCTCCGCTTACGGAGGAAAGCCGGCCCGCCGGGGACGCCGACGACGGTCCGCAAGTCTTTCAGCTTCCGGACAAATTGCCGCGGGTGCGGGTGCGCAAGGCGACCTTCTCCAACATCGCCATCGCGGACCCGGCGACCGGCGAGCGGATCGTTCTGGGCGGGGACGGCGAACTGCAGATGGGCGGGCGCACGCTGAAACTGCGCCTCGACGGTGCAAGCGCGGACGACGCGGACCGCCTCGCCGCACGCATTGATTTCGACCCGTCGCGGGCGGACGCGCGCGTCGACATCGCGCTGACGTCGGATCCGGGGGGCGCGCTCGCGCGCCTTGCGGGACTGAACGGCCCCCTTCGCCTGACAGCCCGCGGAAGCGGTCCGCGAGACGATTTTCCGCTCACGCTGGCGGCAGAGGCGGGCGCCCTCGCCAGCCTCGAGGGCGAGGCGCGGATCGCCGCCGGAGACGCGCCGGCCGTCTCCTTCGGCGGCCGGGCCCGCCTCGGCGACGCCTTCGCCGACGTCGCGCAGCTGATCGGCCGCAGCCTCGAGATCGACGCGACGCTGCAATCGGCGGGCGAGGAAACCCGCCTTCGTCTCGCGAGCCTGAAAGCCGACGCCGGCGAGGCGACTGGCGAGGCCGTCTGGCGCGCCGCCGGCGGCGTCCTCGCCGAAGCCCGGGCGCAGATTGATCTCGCGCTGGCGCCGACCGCATTCGACGATCTGGCGGATATTCTGGGCACTGATATTGCTCTTAACGCCGCGCTCGACCGGCAGGGCCCGGATTAGGCGCTGCGCGCCGCGGTCAAGACCCGGAATGCGAACATGTCGCTGGAAAGTGCGCGCACGGACCTTCGAAAGCGCCTCGCAGGTTCTGCGACCCTTCGCGCCTACCCCGGGGAGATCGGCGCCCCGGCGTTCGCGGAGGAAGCGGTCCTGACCGCCGATCTCGCCGTCGATCTCGATGACAGGGCGAGCGTCAGCGACGCGCTCATGCGCCTTGACGAGGCGACGGTGTTTAAAGGCGCGGCGTCCTATCGTTTCGCAGACGGTCGCGTCTCGCTTGACGGAGACTTCGCCGCCCCGCAGGCGGTCCTGGCGAAAGCCGCCCCGACGATCGCGCCCGACGGCGCGTTGACGGGCGCCGTCGACGCGGAATTTTCCGCCGATACGCTCCACGCGGAAATCAATGCGGCGCTCCCTGCACTGATGATCAATGGCGAAGCGCTCGCGCCCTCCACCCTGTCGGCGGCGTTTTCCGGCGCGCCCCTGCGCCCTGAAGGAGCCCTCGAGGCGAAAACGCGCGACGGCGCCAGGGCCTTGCGCATTGCGACCCGTGCGCGCGGCGACTTGCTGGACGTGACGGAGCTGAACTATCAGGGACCGGATTTCACGCTTACGGCTGACGGATCCTATGATTTCGTCGGCGGCGTCTTCAGCGCGCGGCTCGACTATGAGGGCGGGCCCGACGCCGCTCCCGCGCCGGGCTTTCCCGTCTCCGGCGATCTTTCCCTCGACGCGCGCTACGGCGCGGCCGCGTCCGCGACCAATGTCAAGGGCGAAATCACCGAGCTGGCGCTCGGCGCAGTCCGCGTCTCAGGCCTCGATCTGTCGGCCGAGGGCCCGCCGGAAGAGATCGCCGTTCGTCTGTCTGCGAAACGTCTCGAACCGGGCGCCTCCGCCCCGATAAACGACGTCGCGCTCGCCGGCGACGTCGACATCGCCGCCGGAGCCGGCAGGCTGACGACGCTCGATCTCGAACGCGAGGGCGTCGTTCTTTCGCTCGCCGAGCCCGCGCGCATCGCCCTCGCCGCGCCGGCGAACAGCGCTGATGACGAACGCAGCCTCGCGATCGACAATTTCCGCGCGCGGATCGGCGCATCCGGACGCCTGAGCCTCGACGGGGCGTTCTCCGCCGCGCGCATGCGTGCACGGATCGCGGCGAGCGACGCGCCGGTCGTCGCCGCCGCAGCCCTGGTCGATCTTGAACTCGATCTCGATACGGACAGGGGCGTGCTGGCCGAGGGAGCGTTCAGCGCGCGCTCCGACCTCGCCGCCGGCGGCGCGCCCGCGATCGCCGGCGACCTGCGCTGGACCGGCGGCGCCCTCGAACTCCGCGACAGCGGAGAGGAAAGCCCCCTCGCATTTGACATTTCCGCGCCCCTCTCCCTCGTGCGCGAACCGTCGCTTTCCCTCGACACCGAGGGCCCCTTGAAGGGGACCTTGTCCTTCGACGGCGAGGTGGAGACGGTCGCCGCGTTTCTGCCGGCGTCCCTGTCGACGCTCGAGGGCCGGCTCAAGGCGCGCGCCGACCTCGCCGGCGCCCTCGCCGCGCCGCAGATCACCGGCGACGCCGCCTTCACAGACGGAGCCTATACGGAACTTTCATCGGGGCTCAGCCTCGTCAACATGACGGCGTCCGCGACCGCGCGCGCCGACGCCGAGGGAAGCGTCGTTCGTTTCGAAGGCGGCGCAGCGGGCGCGGGCCAGGAAACGCAGACGATCACGCTCAACGGCGATCTCGTCATCGGCGAGGAAAGCCGCCTCGACGCGGTCCTGAAGCTGGCGAATGCGCGTTTTGCGGCCGGTCCCGTCGCGAACGCGCGCGTTGACGGCGAGGTCACGCTCGCCGGCCCCCCGGACAACCCGAAAACCGTTGGAACGATAACGGTCCGAGAGCTGAACGCCGAGGTTGTCGCGCCGGAAAGCACGGGGCTGGTCGATATCGACGTGGCGGCGGCGGATGGCGGGCCGCGACCGCTTCAGAACCAGCCGCCGGCGGCGGCCCCGCCGCCCATGGAATTCGACGTCGCCATCAAGGCCGACGACCGGATATTCATCCGGGGACGCGGTCTTGAAAGCGAATGGTCCGCCGACGTGCGCGCCGTCAGCGGCGACGCAGGCCCGACGGTTCTCGGCGCGGTCAATCTCCGCAGGGGATGGATCGATTTTTCCGGCCGCCGCTTCGATCTCACCCGGGGCGAAATCCGGTTCAACCGCCTCAATCCCAATAACCCGGATCTTGATCTGCGCGCGGAATATGAAACGACAGACGGAACCGTCGCCGCGATCGTTATCGGCGGGCGGGCGCAATCCCCGTCCGTCGGGCTGGAATCGACCCCCAGCCTGCCGCGCGAGGACATCATGGCGCTTGTCCTGTTCGGCAAACCCGCCACCGAGCTGACGGCGGCGGAGTCCCTTCAGATGGCCGAGGCGCTGGCCTCGCTCGCCGGCGTCGGCCCCTTCGGCGGCGGCGGCGGCGGCGGTCTGACGGGTTCGGCGCGCTCCTCGCTGGGTCTCGATCTCCTCAATCTCGACCTTGATCCGGAGAGCGGCGGCAGCGCGCTGACGGTCGGCAAATATGTCGCAGACGGATTGTTCGTCTCCGCCACCCAGGACGTGCGCGGGGAGAACGGATCGGTGCGGATCGAGTACGAACTGCGCGACAACATCACGGTCGAGACCGAACTCGAACAGAACGGCGACCAGACCGTTTCGGCCAACTGGAAGCGCGATTTCTGAACCCTGCGACCGGCCGTTCAGAGAAACGCCGGGGGCGGACCGAATGTCGGGAGATTGGGTAGCGCGGCCTGGAGCGCCGGGGCGTCGAGGCCGAACCAGGCGCCGAGCGTCGCCGCATACTGCTCGACCGAGGTGATTGGGACGAGGCGGCCGTTGCGCACCGCCTGCGAATGTTCGAGCTCCGAGGGCGGCACGTCGCCGAAGATCTGGCCGCCCCGCACCGCGCCGCCGACGATGATATGGTGACCGCCCCAGCCATGGTCGGTACCGTCGCCATTGGTGGCCATGGTCCGTCCGAAATCCGACGCGGTGAAAAGCGTGACCTCGTTGGAAACGCCGAGATCAACCATCGCCTGGTGGAAGCCCGAAACCGCTTCGGAAATTTCCGTTTGCAGATTTCTCAGATTCGTCGGCTGGTTGGAGTGCGTGTCGAAGCCGCCGCGCGAGACGAAAAAGATCTGCCGGCCTACGCCCAGGCCGCTTCTTGCGGCGATCGCCTGAGCGACGGTTTGCAGGCGCAAGCCGAGATTGGAGTTGGTCGGCAGGCCGGAAATCGCAGGCGCGCCGGCGATCGCGTCCGCATAGGCGGCGTTATTGTCGACCGCCCGAAGGCTGGCGACGGCGATGTCGTTCTCCAGGAAGTTCGAAGACTGAAAGCCTGCGGCGCGCAGGTGGTCGCGCATCAGGTCGAGCGCGTCCGGGTTGGTGCGGGCCGATCCGAGATAGCTCGGGGTCGAGATTTCGTTGACGCGCTGAACGCCGCCGCTCGCGCGGATGAGATAGGGAACGGCGAGCTCGCCCGCCAGAAAAACGTCGCTGTCGGCGACGGCGATCGAGGAGAAGCCGGGCGTCGAGTTCGCGCCCGCCGCGATAACGGCGTCGGCGAAGCGCCCGCCCCAGCCGAACTGCGCGCCTTCCGTCGACAGAGACGACCAGGTCGATTGCTGGTCGTTGTGCGAGAAGAGCGCGCGCGGCAGCGGCACGGTGTTGTTTATGAAGGCGTCGGCGTCGGTCGGCGCGAGGAGCGGCCCGACATTGCTGACGACGGCGAGGTCGCCGCTTTCGAAAAGCGCGTGGAGCCCCGCCCATTCGGGCGGGAAGCCATGGTTCGTCCCCGACAGGGGAAGGATCTGGCCGAG
>CAZBOC010000093.1:0-9819 GCA_964493225.1 uncultured Caulobacterales bacterium
AGCTTGGCGTCGACGACGCCCTCGTCAGATTGTCCGTAGGCGTTGAAGCGCTCGACGACCTGCGCGCCGATCTCGATCAGGCGCTGGCCGGGCTCTGATCGCATCGCTGATTCGAAAAGGTGACATCGAGGCGAAGCGCGATATGCTCTGACCGGCAACCGGAGAGAGACATGATGCGCGCGACGATATTTCTTCTCATGGCCGCTGTTTTCGCCTTTGACGCGAAGGCCGAGCCGATCGATTTCTACCACGTCGACGGCGTGACGTATAATGAGGAAGTCACGTCTCCCGACGCGTTTCTCGGCCACGGGCTCGGCGACAAGCCCGTTCGCCACGATATGATGGTCGGCTATCTGCGCACGCTGGCGCGCCAGTCCGACCGCATCGAGGCGGAAACGATCGGTTTCACCCATGAGGGCCGGCCGATCCTTTTCTTCACGGTCACGTCCCCTGAAAACCAGGCGCGAATCGACGAGATCAGGCGGGCCCATCGCGCCCGCCTTGCGCCCGGCGCGGGCGACCAGGACGGGCCCGCCGTCGTCTGGCTCAATTACGGCGTCCACGGCGCGGAAAGCGCCGGCATGGACGCCGCCATTCCGACGCTCTACCACCTCGCCGCCGCGGAAGGCGAGGCGATCGAACAGACCCTGCGCGACACGGTCGTCGTCATCGTTGCGATTTTCAATCCGGACGGCCATTCGCGCCGGGTCAACCATGTCTATACATATCTGTCCGACGCCGAGGTCACCGATCCCGCCCACGCCGCGCACAATCTCTGGATCGAAGCGCGCACGAACCATTACTGGTTCGACCTCAATCGCGACTGGCTCCTGCTGACCCAGCCGGAAAGCCGCGCGTGGATCGCGAAATGGCACGAATGGAAGCCGAACGTCTCGGCCGATTTCCATGAAATGGGGTCGAATTCCACTTACTACTTCCATCCCGGCGAGCCGCGCCGGAAAAACCCGCTGATCCCCGACCGCGAGCGCGAGCTTCTCTCCGCGATCGCCGAAGAGCACGCCGCCTGGCTCGATCGCCAAGGCGAACTTTATGTCTCCGAGGAAGGCTTCGACAATTTCTATATCGGCAAGGGCTCGACCTATCCGTCCGTGAACGGCGGCGTCGGCATTCTGTTCGAGGCGGCCGCGGCCCGCGGCGGGGCGATCGAAACCGAGAACGGGATCAGGACCTACGCCCGGAACATCAAGATCCACTTCAACACCTCGCTGACGACGATCGAGGGGGCGCGCAAGAACCGTCCCGCCCTTCGCGACTACCAGAAGGCGTTCTTCGCCGACGCCGCGAAAGCCGCCCGCGAAGACGCGGTGAAGGCCTATGTGTTTACGACGGCGGGCGACGAGGCGCGGCTCGACGCCTTCCTGACGCTCCTCGCCAGCCACGACGTCAGAGCGCACGCGCTCGCGCGCGACGTGACCGCGGACGGGCGCACCTTCCCCGCAGGCGCGAGTTACATTGTTCCGATGAGCCAGCCGCAATATGTGATGATCAAAGGGCTCTTCGACCGGGTGACGGAATTCGAGGAAAACGTCTTTTACGACGTTTCCGGATGGACGCTGCCGCTCGCCTATGATCTCGATTACGCCGCGCTCGAAGGAATGCGCTTCAACGGTTCGCTCCTCGGCGATCCGGCGGGCGGGATCGATCTGGACAAACCTGCGCCCGCGAAAAGCGGCTACGGATACATTTTCGACTGGGACGACTATTACGCGCCGCGCGCGTTGCACCGTTTCCTCGGCGAAGACGTCATCGCCCGCGTGTTGATCCGGCCGAAACGCATCATGACGGGCGGCGCGGCCCGCGATTTTCGCGAGGGGGCGATTTTCGTGCCGCTTTCCGGACAGACCGCGGCGCCGGCGCGCATCCTTGAAATCGCGCAGACGGCCGCGCGCGAGGACGGCGTCGACATCTTCCCCGTCGACAGCGGGAACGCGGCGCCGGGCGTCGGCGATCTCGGCGCGCGCGGCAGCGTCAGGACCCTCGAGAAACCCTCCGTGATGCTCCTTTTCGACGACGGGGTGTCGCGGTACAGCGCCGGGCAGCTCTGGCACCTCCTCGACCACAAGATGAAGATCCCCGTCGTCCTGCGCCGCAAGGATGCGCTCGGCGGCGTCGACCTCTCCGACTACACCCACATAATCCTGCCTGGCGGCGGAACACTTGATAATCCGATTAAGGACGAAATCGCCGCATGGATACGCGACGGCGGCGTTCTCGTCGCCACGAAAGGCGCGGCGGTCTGGGCGCAGGACGCCTACCTCGCCGACGCGCTGCACGAGGAAGAAGGCGACGAAGGCGAAGAGAACGCGGACGGCGCCGCGGAGGCGGCGGATGAAGACGCGCCCCTGCGCTTCGATTACGCCGAGAAAACCATTCGCGATGCTGAGGATGTCGTCGCCGGCGCGGTCTATGAGAGCGACCTCGACGTGACGCACCCCCTCGCTTTCGGCCACCGCGACCGGCGCGTAGCGACGATGCGCGCCATCCCCGACACCCTGAAAAGGCCGAAGGACCCCGTGGCCAGCGTCGCCGTCTATACCGACGCGCCGCTCCTTTCCGGATACTCCTCCGAGAAACGCCTCGATGAGATCTCCGGCACGCCGATGCTGACCGCGAACCGGCTCGGCGGCGGGACGGTCGTTCTCTTCGCGGACGACCCCGCGTTCCGGGCGACTTTTCCGGGCTCGGAGAAACTCTTCATGAACGCGATCTTCTTCGCATCCGTCGTCGAGCGCGCCGTGTTCGACGGCGGCGCGGAAGTCGGGGCGCAGGACGCGCAATGAACCGGTGAGGCGCGGACGCGATCGACGATAGCCGGCTTCCCGCCGAGGCGAACCGCCGCCCGCGCGCCGCTTGCGCCGCAGTCGAAGGGGCGCGACGACGGCGCGTCGATCTGCAAATCCCGTTGCGCCGGCGCCCTGCGCCGGCCATAAGACAAGGCTCCATCGCAGGGCGCGAGGGCCGCTTGCGAGAACCGGCGACTTCCGGGCGCGGGCCGCCCGACGCGCCGCAAATTTGCGCAACAGTCGAGAAAGCGACGGCGGGGCTCCATGGCGGATCAGGACAAGGGCGGTTTCGCGGAGACGATCGACAATGTTTTTCGACCGTTCAGCGATCTCGTAAACGAAATCGTCTTTTTCTCCATACCGGTCGCGGGCGTGACGCTGCCGCTGGTCGTGATCTGGCTGATGGCGGCGGCGATCATCCTCACGGCCTCTTTCCGCTTCATCAATATCCGCGGCTTCGCCCACGGGCTCGCGCTCGTGCGCGGGGGGCGCCTGCGCAAGAGCGCGCCCGGCGACATCTCGCATTTCGAGGCGCTGAGCTCGGCGCTTTCCGGGACGGTCGGGCTCGGCAATATCGCCTCGGTGCCTGTCGCCATAGTCCTCGGCGGGCCGGGCGCGGTCTTCTGGATGATCCTCGCCGGATTTCTCGGCATGTCGTCGAAATTCGCCGAATGCGCGCTCGCGGTGAAGTATCGCCGGACGCGTCCCGACGGGACCACCGCGGGCGGGCCGATGTATTACATCGAGGACGTCTTCGCCCGCCGCGGGCTGAAGGCGCTCGGCAAGTTCGCCGCCGTCTTTTTCGCGATCATGGCGATGGGCGCCTCCGTCAGCGTCTTCCAGGTCAATCAGTCCTATGAGCAATTCGAACTCGTCACGGGCGTCAAGGCGCCGATCCTTTACGGCGCGGTCATCTCCGGGCTCGTCGCGATCGTCATACTGGGCGGAATACGGAACATCGCGCGCGTCACGCGGCTGCTCGTGCCCTTCATGGGCCTTGTCTACCTCGGCGCGGCGACGCTCATCATAGTTTTGAACATCGGCGCGATTCCTGGCGTCATCGCGGACATTTTCGCCGGCGCCTTCGGGCTCCAGGCCGCCGGCGGCGGCTTCGCGGCCGCGCTCATCAACGGCGTTCAGCGCGCGACCTATTCCAGCGAGGCCGGCGTCGGGTCGGCGGCGATCGCCCACGCGGCCGTGCGCACGGACGAGCCGCTGACGGAAGGCTACGTCGCCCTCCTCGAGCCCTTCATCGACACCGTCGTCGTGTGCACCGTCACGGCCCTCGTCATCCTCGCGACCGGCGCGCACGAGCCTTTCATGGGTCTTGCGAAATCCGACGTCATCGGCATATCGATCACCTCCGCGGCGTTTTCGGGAACCTTTTCGTGGTATCCGTTCATCCTCCTCGTCTCGGTCGTTCTTTTCGCCTTTTCGACCCTCGTGACCTGGGCCTATTACGGGGCCCAGGCGGCGGGCTATCTCTTTGGCCACACTCAACGGGTCGACGTCGCCTTCAAACTCGTCCTGTGCCTCATCCTGTCGACGGGCGCAGCGCTGACCCTCGGCTCGATCATCAACTTCATCGACGCCATGCTTTTCGCCATGGCGATCCCGAACATCGTTGCGCTCTACTTTCTGCTCCCCGAATTGAAGCGCGACCTCGCCGCTTACGAGGCGAAGCGCCGCGGCTGAAGGGTGTGCAGATGGGCGCGACGGCGAGTTTACGCCGGCCGGGCCGGGCGGCGAAAAGTTTCCCGCAAATTGTCCAGCGCGCCGCGCGAAGCGCCGGCGAAGGACCCCGTCGTCAGCCGGCGAGCCCGGCGAGATCGGCGCGCAATTCCGCGAGGCCTTCGCCTGTCTGCGAGGACGTCGCGCGCACGACCGGGTGGGCCGCGGCGCGTTTGGCGACGGCCGCCGCAGTCTTCTCTCTGACGACGGCGAGCGCGGTCGGCTTGATCTTGTCGGTCTTTGTCAGGACGATCTGGTAGTTGACGGCCGCGGCGTCGAGCATGTCCATCACCCCATGATCCGCGGAATTGAGCCCACGGCGGGCGTCGACGAGCACCGAGACGCGCCGCAGGGTCGACCGCCCGCGGAGAAAATCGTTCGTCAGCGCCGACCAGCGCTCAACGTCCTTGCGAGAGGCGCGCGCATAGCCGTAGCCCGGCAGATCGACGAGCCTAAGGGTCCCTTTCGAAAGGTCGAAATAATTGATTTCCTGCGTCCGCCCCGGCGTGTTCGAGGCGCGCGCCAGGTTCTTGCGGCCCGTCAGGGCGTTCAGCAGCGTTGATTTGCCCACATTGGAGCGCCCGGCGAAGGCGACCTCCGGGCACGCCTCGTCGGGGAGCCCGTCAAGACGCACGACGCCCAGCATGAAGTCGCAAGGCCCCGCGAAAAGCCGTCGGCCCGCCTCGATCTCGTCAGGCGTGAATTCACCGTCCTCGGACAAATCGCGCGGTCCCGCCGCTACTTGGCGTCGCTCGCCGGCGCGGTCTTCTTGTTCCGGTTCAGAAAACTGAAGCGCTCGCTCCAGTCGATCTCGACGCCGTTGCGCCGCATGATGATGTATTGCTGGCCGATCGACAGCACCGTGTTCCAGAACCAGTAAAGCACCAGCCCGGACGCGAAGGAGGCGAAGAGAAAGGTGAAAATGATGGGCAGCATGGCGAACACCTGCGCCTGGACGGGGTCCGGCGGGGGCGGGTTCAGCTTCGTCTGGAACCACATCGCAGCGCCCATCAGGAGCGGCAGGACGCCGATGCCGAGAAACGCGCCGATCGCGGGCAGCGCCGTCGGATCGTAGGGCAACAGGCCGAAGAGATTGAAGATAGTCGTCGGATCCGGCGAGGAGAGGTCGCGGATCCAGCCGAAGAACGGCTCATGGCGCAACTCGATCGTGACGAAGAGCGTTTTGTAGAGCGCATAGAAGATCGGCATCTGGATGAGGATGGGCAAGCACCCTGCGAGCGGGTTGAGCTTCTCCTTCTTGTAGAGGGCCATCATTTCCTGCTGCAGCTTCATCTTGTAGCTCTCGCCTTCGTAGCGTTTGCGGAGCTTCTCGATTTCAGGCTGCAGCTTCTTCATCTTAGCCATGGACTCAAAACCCATGTTGGCGAGAGGGAAAAGGAGCGCCTTGATGACCAGCGTCATCAGGAGGATGGCGACGCCGAAATTGCCGGTCAGGTCGCCGAAAAAGTTCAGGACGTAGAAAATGGGCCGGGTAAGGAAGAAGAAGTTGCCCCAGTCGACGGCCTTGTCGAAATCCCACACGCCGAGACCGCCGTCTTCGGGTTCGGCCTCGTAGGAGCGGAGGAGATCGACGTCCTTCGGTCCGCCGAAGATGTAGGAGGTCTCGGTGATTTCCTCCCCGGGTTGAAGCTCCCGGCTCGGCAGGGTGTAGGTGGCGTAAAAAAACGGCTTGCCGCGCGCTTCGCGCGCCATGAATTTGCCGCTGAAGGTCTCCCCCTGGGGCGGTATGACGGCGGCGAGCCAGTTCTTGCTCGTGATCCCGACCCAGCCGCGCTCGCCGGTCGCGCCGACGTCGCGCTGCTTTATCAGTTTCTTGTATTTGCGCTGATAAAGAGAGTTCCCGATCATGCCGACCGGGCCCTCATGCAGGATCATGAAGTTTTTCAGATTGTCGGGGATGTCGTTCTGGCGCACGAGCCCGTAGGCGGCGACGGTCGCCGGCTCGGCGCCCGCATTTCGCACGCGCTGTTCGACGGTGAACATGTACTGGTCGTCGACGGAGATCGTCTTTTCGAACACGACGCCGCCGTCGCTCCGCGTCAGCGTAACGGACGAGGACGGCGTCAGCGTCGGCGCGCCGTCGACGGTCCAGACCTTGTTCTCGTTCGGTTTGCCGTCGAGGTACCAGCCCTGCTGCACGTACTGGCTGCCGTCGACGCGGCTCGGGCTCAGAAGCCGGATGATCGGGCTCTCCGGTTCGAGCGTTTCGCGGTAGTTTTTAAGACTGAGATCGTCGATCCGTCCGCCGGTGAGGTTGATCGAGCCCGTCAGCGTCGGCGTTTCGATCGCCACGCGCCCCGTCTCTTCGGCGAGCGCGTCGTCCACCGCGATCTCCTGGGTGATCTCGATGTCTTCAAGGCTGCCCGCCTCGCGAACGGCGACGTTGTTGGGATCGCTCTTGGCCGCCTCGGCCGCCGCTTCACGCTGAGCCTCAAGCGCTTCGCGGCGCGGCGCCTCCACCAGCATGTCCCAGGCGAGGAGGACGCCCATGGAAAGGACGATCGCCAGTATGAAATTTCGATCCATCAGATAATGCTCCGGGACGTGGGGCCTTGCGCGGGCGACGCGCGAACCGCGTCTTATTTGGGCGATGCGTGAAGGGTTAAAAGGGCCCGCTTCACGTCGTCAAGGATGTCGGCGTAATCGCGCGTCAGGGCGGCCCGCCGCGCGATCAGGACATAATCATGTCCGGCGGCCGCGCGCTCCGGGAAGACCTCAGCAACCGCCGCCTTGAGCCGCCGGCGGATTCGGTTGCGGCGCACCGCGTCGCCGAGCTTCCTTGTCACCGTAAAACCGACGCGCACCGTATCATCGCCGTCCCGCCGGTCGCGCGCGGCCATCAGGAAGGAGGGCGAACCCCGGGTCGCCGCCTTGCGCAGCGCGAGGAAATCCGCCCGTTTTTTCAGCCGTTCAACGCACGCCGCCTTTTCGGATGGCGGGCCGGCCCCCCGCGCCGACGGCGGGAGGCGCCCCCGCCGGTCTTCAGGCGGAAAGGCGTTTACGGCCCTTCGCGCGCCGGTTCGCGAGGACCCTGCGTCCGCCGACGGTCGATTTGCGCGCGCGGAAACCATGGCGACGCTTGCGCTTGAGCCGGCTCGGTTGATAGGTGCGTTTCATCGCTCACTCTCGCATTCAAAATCATGAAGGGCGCGAAAGCTCATGGCTCGTTCGCCGCAAGCCGCAGGGCGATAGACGATCGCCGCCGCGACGTCAAGGCGCGCCGCGGTCGCCGTCGCCCTTACGCAAACGTGACCCGGCAGCAGGGGATCGTGTAAAGCCTTTGGGGACTTCGAACGCTAGATCAGGCTCGGCGCAGCGATAACAAGGGAACCCCATGGGCGAACATGCGATAGCGGAAAATTCGGCGAACCGGGGCGCGCCGGGCAAGGGCGCGCTTTCGCGCCTCGCGCCGGTGCTCGTCATCGGCGCGGCGCTCGGCGCCTTCTTCGCCCTCGGCCTGGACCAGTACTTCACGATCGAAACCCTGCGCGAGAACAGGCAAGCGCTGAACGCGCGCGTCGCCGCGAACCCGCTCGTCGCCATGGGCCTCTTCCTCGTCGCTTATGCAGGGGCCGTGGCCATCTCCTTTCCCGGCGCGTCGATCCTGACCATCTTCGGGGGATTTCTTTTCGGCCTCTGGCCCGGCGTGCCGCTGATCGTCGTCGCGGCGACCCTCGGGGCGCTGATCGTCTTCTTCGCCGCCAAATCGGCGCTCGGCGATCTCTTACGCAAGCGGGCGGCCGGCTTCGCCGCGCGCATGGAGGACGGCTTCCGCAAGGACGAAATGAGTTACATGTTCCTCCTGCGCCTCGTTCCCGTATTTCCGTTCTGGGCGGTGAACATCGCCGCCGGCCTCCTTGACGTGCGCACGCGCAACTACCTGATCGGCACCATGTTGGGGATCATCCCCGGATCCTTCGTTTACGCCAGCATCGGCGCGGCGGCCGGCGCGGCGTTCGACGCCGGCGAGGACGTCACGCTATCGGGGATCCTGACCCGCCCGGAAACGCTGATCCCGCTCTTCGGGCTCGCGGCGCTCGCCGTGATCCCGATCGTCGTTCGCCGCTTTTCCAGGCGAGTTTGAGCCGGGGGCGCGCGCGTTATGCGGACTTCCGGAACGCAGACCCGGCGGCTCGAAGCGGATCTGTGCGTCATCGGAGCGGGATCTGGCGGTCTTTCCGTCGCCGCCGGCGCAGCTCAACTCGGTCGAAACGTCGTCCTGATCGAAAAGGGAGAGATGGGCGGGGACTGCCTCAACACCGGCTGCGTGCCCTCGAAGGCGCTCATCGCGGCGGCGAAACGCGCCCACGCCATGCGCGGGTCGGGCCCGTTCGGGATCGCGGCCGTCGAGCCCGACGTGGACTTTCCCGCCGTCATGGACCATGTCCGCGAGGTCATCGCCTCGATCGCGCCCCATGACAGCCAGGCCCGTTTCGAAGGCCTCGGCGTGACGGTTTTGCGCGAGCGGGCCGAATTCGTCGGCCCGCGCGAGGTGATCGCCGGCGGGGCGCGGGTGACGGCCAAGCACTTCGTCGTCGCCACGGGCTCCTCGCCCCTCGTCCCGCCGATCGACGGCGTCGACGACGTTCCCTACTTCACGAATGAAACGCTTTTTGAAAACCGTTCGCGCCCCGAGCATCTCGTGATCATCGGCGGCGGGCCGATCGGCGTTGAAATGGCGCAGGCCCACAAGAGGCTCGGCTCGGCCGTCACTTTGATCGAGGCCGCCACGATCCTCGGCCGGGACGATCCCGAAGCGGTCGCCGTCGTGCGCGAGGCGCTGCTCGCCGAAGGCGTCGCGCTGCGCGAGAACGCGAAGGCCGCCCGGCTGTCGAGGGACGGCGAGCGCGTGCGTGTCGCGCTGAAAGACGGCGACGCCGTGACCGGCTCGCACCTCCTGATCGCCGTCGGGCGCCGTGCGAACACCGAGGGGCTCGGGCTCGACGCGGCCGGCGTTTCCCGCGACGCGCGGGGGATCAAGACCGACAGGCACCTGCGCACGACGAACGCCCGCATCTACGCCGTCGGCGACGTTGCGGGCGGCCCGCTCTTCACCCACATGGCGGGCGATCACGCCGGCACCATCGTCCGCAACATCCTCTTCAAGGCTCCGGCTGGCCGGAACGACGCAATCATTCCGCATGCGACCTATTGCGACCCGGAGATCGCGGGCGTCGGCCTTTCAGAGGCGGCGGCGCGCGAAACGCGCGGTCCTGTCAAGGTCGCGCGCTTCGCGTTCGCGGAAAACGACCGGGCGCGGGCC
>CAZBOC010000094.1:0-9678 GCA_964493225.1 uncultured Caulobacterales bacterium
CGGGCGCAAAGCGGCAGAATGCGATCTGGTCATCGATATCCGTCGCGCCCGTCGCACCGTCGCCGTCGAGGTCAGGCGCGGCGTTCGCCCCGCAGCGCGGGTCGAAGCTGCCGCCTTTGAAACCTTGCGAGTAGGACACGTAAAGCGTGTGCTCGGCCGACGGCTCCCATGACAGGCTGACGCGCGGGCTGAAGTCTTCGAAGTTCGCCTCCGCCTGCAAGTCGGCGAGCACGACGTCAGGGGCGCGTTCAGGGCCTCCGAACGCCGGCGTGAAGCCCGGCGTGAAGAACTGGCTGCGAAGCAGGTCGATCGTGCGCTCGTCTTCGGTGTACCGACCGCCGAGCGATAGCGAAAGCGTATCCGTCAGATCGTAGGTGAAGTCGGCGAAAATCGACCACGTCGAGGTGTCGACGTCGCTTGATGTAAAGGCGTTCAGGCCCGGCAGCGAAAGCAGGGGCGCCGTAGTGTCGAGGACGACGTCGAAGACGTTGAGCGCGTTTGCGTCGAGATAGTAAAAGCCGGCGATGCCGTTCAGGCGGTCGCCTTCGTAAAGAACCTGAAATTCCTCGCTGAACTGGCTGTTGTCGTAGATCGCCGGCACGTCGAGATCAGCCACGGGCAAACTGTCGAAGTCGATCGGCGTTTCAGAAAAGTCCTCGCGGTAGGCGAGAATGTTTTTGATGGTGATGTTTTCGCTGACCTGCCATTCCGCGACGCCCGAAACGCCCTTGGCGACGACGCTTTGCTCAGGCGTATTGAGGCCGGCGCGCGTGTCGAAATCATCCTCCAGGACCGGGAACGGCTCGGGCAGGCCGAGGGCGGGCGCGCCAGGAAAGTCGAGAAGCCGCGAGCCCTGGCGCGGGTTTGAATTATCGTCCGTCCAGTCGCCGGTGATCCGGATCGAAAATCTGTCGGACGGCAGCCATTCGACCGCAAGGCGCCCGGCGAGAATGTCCTTGTCGTAGTTATCAAGGCCGTTGGTGAGGTTCACGCCGAAGCCGTTGCGTTTCAAGTATGCGACGGTTCCGCCGACCAGGAGGTCGCCAATCGCGGAATCTGTCGCCACGGGAAGATTGAACGAGCCGATGGCGTCGAACTGCCCGTAATTTCCGCCGGTGAGACGGAGCCGCGCTTCCGGCTCGTCGGTCAGACGCCGGGTGACGTATTTCACCGCGCCGCCGATCGTGTTGCGCCCGTAAAGCGTGCCTTGCGGTCCGCGGAGGACTTCGATGCGGTCGACTTCAAAAATGTCGAGCAGCGCCGCCTGCGGACGATTGAGGTAGACGTCGTCGATATAGATTCCCACCCCGGCCTCGAAACCGGCGACGGGGTCCTGTTGGCCGACGCCGCGAATGAACGCGGTCAGCGTATTGTTGGTGCCGCGCGACGTTTCCAGCGTCACGTTCGGCGTGATCGCCTCGATATCCGTCAGATCGACCGCGGCGAGGTTGTCGAGCTGGTCGGCGTCGAAGGCTGAAACGGCGATCGGCACGTCCTGGAGCGTTTCCTCGCGACGGCGGGCGGAGACGATGATCACGTCCTCCTCGTCGTCAGTCGCGAGCGCCTCCTGGGCGACAGCCACGCCGGGCGCTGCGGCTCCAAGGGCGCCTGAAGCCGCGCCGGCGAGCAGCAGCGACATTTTACCGGCGCCCGAAAGCCCGTTTCTCCGATTGAAGTTCATCTTGTCCCTCCCTTAAGGCACGTCGCATTCAGCATGCATTAGGCGGAAATTAACCTTCGTCTTCGCTTTGTTCCATGACGCGAGGGTTCAATCATGGTGTTTATTTTCGCTCAAATGCTGCAGCTCAGCGAGCAATAATAACCACTTTCCGTCGGTCCTGCGGAGTTCATTCGTCGACGCTCCGGCTGCGAAACTCCCTCGGCGTGACGCCGTTCCACTGCTTGAAAGCGCGGTTGAAGGCGCGGAAATCCGAAAAGCCGAGCGTCTCTGCGACCTCGCTGATGGAGGCGCTGCGTTGCAGGAGCCGGCGCGCGCGGTCATTGAGATGGCGTTGCTTGAGTTCGCGGAAGGCGACGCCTTCCTGCGCCAGCCTGCGCCTCAAGGTTGCAACGCTGTAACCGAGCCTTTCGGCGACGCTTTTCTGGTCGACGAGGCCGGCCGTCAAGGCGGCGCCGACGAGGCTGGAGACCGGCGCAAGCGAAGCGGCGCGCGGCTCTTTGCCGGCGACCGATGAAACGATCCTTTTATAGACCGCGACGGAAGTAAGCGCTTCGGGCGCTGGGCGGATCGGAGCGCGTGCAACCGCGCCCCGGAAGGAAACGCGATAAACCTCCGCGCCGAACTTGATCGGCGCGTTCCAGTAACCGAGATGACCGCAATCGCCTCCGGGCGAGCGCCGGCGCACCTGCAGCTCCATCACGGCGTCCGACATGAGGGGCGAGACGCACGTCAACATGCAATGCAGAAATATCAACACGCATTCGATGGAAAAAAGGATAAAATCATCGTCCTGGTCGAGGGTATACGGAAAGTTTCTGTCGTCGACGACATAGTCGATCGACGAACGCTTGCGAACGACGCGGTTGAAATCGCCGCCATGAAGCATGTTGTAGGACCGGGCGATCGTCTCCATCGCCTCGACCAGAGTGCTGCATTGAAGCGTATGCTGAAGGACGAAATCGGTGCTGCCGTGAACAAGATTTCGCGCCGAAAGCCGAAGGGTCTCGTCTCCCAGCCTGTGCGCCAGAAGGTTCTGCAAGCGGTAGTAGTCGCCAAGCGATATGGGTTTGCCGGCGGCCGGCCCGTCGAGAGGCGCGATGCCGAGCTCCTCGGACAGTGACGAGACTTCAAGACCAGCCGCCTCGGCCTGGCTGACAAGGACGGCGACCCGCCTGAAAGGCACTGATATCGTGGCGGCGTCGGTCACTGGCTGCGCGCATTCTCAAGAACGATTAAGGCGAGGCGCCGGCGCGAATCCGGTGTTCCGGCGGATCGCCCGCGCCCTGATTTTCCAGCGCAAGGCCGCCGCTGTTGTCAATCCCCGTTCGCGCGGCGCGCGATGCGCGTTGGGGAGCGCGCGGGGCGCGCGGGAGCGTTATCGGCCCGCAGGCCCCGTCAGGGAAGACCGGCGCCGCCTGACTACGCCTTTCTCGTTGACGCTGGCTTTTCCGGCGATCTGCTCACCGCACGACGACGTCCCTCGACGCTTTGGTCAGCCTCTCGCAGCCCGTTTCATTGACGACGACGGTGTCAGAGAGGAAATAGTCGCCCTTGCCGGTGCGCAACAGCCAGGACATCAGGTGGAAAACCATCCCTGCACGGAGCTCCATCGTCGAGCCGGCCCTCAGACCGAGCGGCACGCCGCCGCCGCTCCAGCTTGGCGGAAAGCCGATGCCGACCGCATAGCCGCAATGATGGCGCCGGTACGCCTCGAGGCCGGCGCGGTCCACGACGCTCTGCCATGCGGCGTAGACGTCCTCGGCGGCGACGCCGGGACGAATCTTCGCCGCCGCCGCCTCGATCGCCTCCTCGCAGACCCGCTCCATCGCATATGCGCGTTTCGGAGCGGATCCGATGAAGGCGAGGCGCCCGGCCGGCGCATGGTAGCGCTCAACGCAGCCGCTCATCTCAAGAAAGAGAATATCCCTTTTGGCCAGACGCTGATCCTCCCAGGAACCGTGTTCGTGCTCCAGCGTATGGGTTGCGCGCACCAGCGGAACGAAGCCCGGATAGGTGCCGCGTCGGTGGAACATCGTCTGGTAAATCGCGGCCATGACATCGGGCTGGGGGACGCCCGGCCCGGCGGCGGCGATCCCCGCGAGTATCATGGAGTCCGTAATCCGCGCGGCTGCGCGCGTATAGTCCAGCTCGCGCGGGGACTGGATCAGCCGGACATCCGTCACGAGGTTAGACGCCGGCACGAAACTCGCGTTCGGCAAGGTTTCGATGATCGCCTGCCCTATGCCGTAGGGAAAAAGCGAGCTGCTCGCCTCGAATCCCAGTCGACTTGTGTCCAGGCGCGCGTCGACAATGGCGTCGGCGGTCGCCCGCGCCGGGCTTTCGAACGTGGTCGCCGCCGACCTCTCATTGCGCGTGGGGATGCCGAGGCTCATGGTCCAGGGCTGGAGCCCGTCGGGAGCGCCCTCCCCGTCGAGCACGACATCCGCCCCGCCTTCCCGGGATTCAGGCAATGGCGCCACGCCGTCGGAATATTTGACGTGGCGCACATTCGGCACCTTGTCCCTGATGGTCGCCTGCTCCATGGCGCGGGTGATCAGGGCCGGCTCGCCCTCTAGCGGAACGAGCAACAGCTGATAGGCGAAAAACCCGAGATAATTGAGGCCGGTCAGATAGTTTATGTTTTCCGGGCTCGAAATGAGCATGCCGTCAAGTTCATGCTCCGCGATCGACCGGCGCACGCGCTCAAGACGCGCCGCATATTCTTCCGCCGGAAACGGACGCTGGCCCCGCTTCGCGCTTTTCCTGTCGCTCTTCCTGTCCATTCTTGGAAAATGAATGAAGTCGGCGCGCGTGACAATAGATGCGGTTCGCAGGAAAAATGTTCCTTATGCGCACATTTGACCCAGCTTGCTCGCCGTGTCATTATCAACGACTAAGGCGAGGCGGCCGCAAGACCGGCTTCAGGGTTTGCATGGCGACCGGCGCCTTGGAGGCCGCGGATCGAAGTCGCTGATCGTCCGCTCATGGCTGCGGATGGAGCCGCGAAAAACGCGGCGACGCACCCTGAAGAGGCGAGCGCCAGAAACGTCAGCAGCAGCAGCAATACGGAGTTCCGATATCGCCGACTCAAACCTCATGCCCGAATCCCACGAGAACGCCGTCGACGTCCGACGCACCGAGTTGCTCATCGGCGGCGAGTTCCGCCAGAGCCTGTCGGGCCGGACATTCCAGAGCGTCGATCCGTCAACAGAAGAAGTAATAGCGGAGGTCGCCGAGGCCGGGCCGGAAGATGTCGACCTCGCCGTTCGCGCCGCCCGCGATGCGCTGGAGAGCGGCCCCTGGTCGCGGATGGACGCGCGCGAGCGCGGTCGGCTGATGATGAAATGGGCCGATCTTATCGACGAAAACCGCGACGAGCTCGCGCGACTGGAGGTGATCGACAACGGCAAGCCGATCGTCGAGGCGCTGGGTTACGACATTCCGAGCGCCGCCGCGACGATCCGGTACTTCGCGGGATGGGCCGACAAGATCGAAGGCCGCACGATCCCCGTCGCGGGTCCGCACTTCACCTACACCCGGCGCGAGCCCGTCGGCGTTTGCGGGCTTATCACGCCTTGGAATTTTCCGCTGGCGATGGCGGCCTGGAAACTCGGGCCCTGTCTCGCAAGCGGTTGCACGGCGGTGCTGAAACCCGCCGAGCAAACGCCGCTGACGGCGTTGCGCGCCGGAGAACTTGCGCTTGAAGCCGGCGTGCCCGAAGGCGTCGTCAACATCGTTTCGGGCTTCGGGGAAAACGCCGCCGGCGCAGCGCTCGTCGACCATCCTGACGTCGACAAGATCGCGTTCACGGGCGAACACACGACGGCTGAGGCGATCAAACGGGCGACGGCGGACTCGATGAAACGCCTGACGTTCGAACTGGGCGGCAAAAGCGCGAACATCATTTGCAAGGACGCCGATCTCGACGCCGCCGTCGAGGGCGCGTTCGGCGCGATCTTTCTCAATCAAGGCCAGAATTGCTGCGCCGGCTCGCGCGCCTTCGTGCATGAGGCGATCCACGACGACTTTCTGGAAAGGCTGAGCGAAAAGGCCCGCCAGCGGAAGATCGGAGATCCGCTTGATCCGCAGACAGAGCAAGGCCCGCAGATCGACAGGGCGCAGTTCGAAAAAATCATGTCCTACATCGACCGCGGCCGGGATCAGGGAGCGACCTGCGCGGCGGGCGGAGAGCGCGTCGGAAACCGGGGCTTCTTCATCGCGCCGACGATTTTCTCAGGCGTTGAAGACGAGATGGCGATAGCGACCGACGAAATTTTCGGACCGGTGTTGAGCGTGTTGCGGTTCCGTGAACTGGACGACGCGGTCGCGCGCGCGAACGCATCGATGTTCGGCCTCGCAGGCGGCGTCTGGACGCGTGATCTCGACACCGCGAACCGGACGAGCGCGGCGCTGAAGGCCGGAACCGTCTGGGTCAACTGCTACAACATCGTCGATCCTGCGGCGCCGTTCGGCGGCTTCAAAATGTCCGGACACGGCCGGGAGCTCGGTGCGGAGGCCATCAACGCCTATACGGAAACGAAATCCGTCACGACCATGCGCCCCTAGGTCGAACGGCGGCGAGGCCCCGACACGACCGGTCGCAAACGCGCCGATCGCCCTCCGTGAGGACGCGCGCATGACGAGGCTCGCGAGGAAGCGGACGGACCGGCGCGGGAATAACAACGGAATGGATGTGTCGCAGTGAGCGTTCCTGGCAAAATCGGATTTCCGAAGTCGATTTCCGAGTGGGTCCGACTGCTTCTCGCATTGATGGCCATCACGGCGCCGATTGCGGCGATTTTCGCCCTTCGCAGCATGTGATCGGCCTTGAGCGATAGGCAGATGAGCCGAAACCAACAGAGCGCATAGGGGGCGAGCACCGCCGGCGCGCCGTCGCGAAGAAGCTGAAGGGGCCGGAGGCCGAGAAAGCCATGCTGAAGAAGCTGTCGGCGGGATCGGCGCTCGACAATGCGACGCAGAAGGAAATAAGGGGAAATGACTTCTGACGCCCGGCGCACGGAGGAAAACCGTGACCTCGGCGATCAACGAGAAAGACCGTTCGCAGCGCAAGGCCTGCGCGCTCGTCGGGATCGATCCGAAGACGTATCGTTATCGATCGACCCGATCCGACGATGCAGGGCTGCGCGAGAGGCTGCGCGAACTGGCGTCGGAACGCCGTCGCTTCGGCTATCGCCGCTTGCATATCCTGCCGAAACGGGAGGGCGCCGCGACCAATCACAAGTCGGGCTGTCGGCTCTACAAGGAGGACCGCTTGACAGTGCGAAATCGCGACGGGGGCAAACGCGCGCTCGGCGCAAGACGGCCCATGGCGCTCCCCCAGGGACCGAACAGCGCCGGTCGCTCGACGTCTTACCGGACGTCCTGAATCGCGGCAGTCGGTTCCGCATGTTCGCCGCATGGACGACTTCACGCGCGAACGCGTCGCCTGCGTCGTCGATCACTCGCTGTCAGGGGTTTGCACGGCCCGCGAACTTGACCGCATCGGCGAGCGTCGCGATCACCCCTTTATGGTGGTCAGCGACGACGGTGCGAAGCTGAAGTCGAAAGTCATTCTTCAGTGCCCGGAGGTGCGGCGGGTGCAACGGCATAACATTCAGCCGGGCAATCCGATGCAGAACGGTCTTGTCGAAAGCTTCAAAGGCCGGCTGCAAGGGCGAATGCTTGAACGAACATCTCTTCCGCAGTTTCGCCCATGCCCGCGAAACAAACGAAACATGGCGGCGCGACCAAAGCCGCTCGAGACCTCGCACGAGCCTTGACGGGCTCGCGCCGAAGGAATTTGCAACCCGGTCCATCAAAGACGATAACCAGAACGGGCTGAACCTATAGACCAGGGCAATCAGTCGGCAAGGTCACATTCCATACGGATAAATTGAGCGCGATCACTTGTGTTTCACATTATCGCTCGTTTTCGTCGGCGCCCCGTTTCCTGTCCGTCGAAGGCCCGGCCAATCGCCTTCAGCGATTCATCTCGGCTCCATCGAGCCCACAAGTCTTCAGCTTGTTCGATAGTCAGCTATCGACGCGGCTTATTTGCTACGATGCGGACGCTCCTTCTTTGCGATCAAAGACCTTGCGTTGCGTCGACCCTTTGCGCCCGCCGGGGCTTTGAATAACTCGCCCGGATTTTCCGGCGGAGACACTCGCTGGATCTGGCTGTGTTGTCTGTACACGGAGACAGGTATCCAGCCAATCGGAGCATAACGCGCATAAACGCGCCAAAGCCGGGGCTCCTGCCGCCATTCCCAATAAGTCGCGAAAACCATATGACTTAGTGGTGGGCGGTGAGAGGTTCGAACTCCCGACCTACTGGGTGTAAACCGGTTTTTACTGATATTTCCTGATCTTTTTTGGGAACCCGTGGCAACGCCTGAATGCCTTACCAGCCCAGATAATAGCCAGTGTGTCTTGATTTTACTGCCGACAGCGATGATCGTGCGTACCCAGTGGGTCTCATTCGAGATCAACCATTGCCAAACGCATTTGGGTTCCCCAGCAGGTTCCCCAAACATCACCCAGTAGGTCTCGGCCGATAAACATGCCCAGCGAACTCCTGACCGATCGACGCATTAACGCCATTCAACCGCCCGAAGATGGACGGCTAGAAATTTGGGACAAGAAAGAAAGTGGGCTTATCCTCCGTGTCACGCCAAACGGGCGCCGCACGTGGGCCGTCCAGTTTAAGATCGACGAATTCGACGGGAACGGGCAGCGCAAAACAAAACGCCTCACGCTTGGCCGCTACGGCGCCGGCCCAGATGAGATAAGCTTGAAAGAAGCGCGCACGCGGGCAGTCAGGGCGAAGGCCGCACTTGCCGACGGAATAGACCCCGCGGCCCTAAAAACCGAAGTACGCGCCGCTGCAGTCGAAGAAGGCCGCAGGCGTAACGCCGCCACGGTCTCTGAGGCGATAGAATTTTTCGCGGCGCTAGGCGAAACGAGCCCTTCAAAATGGAAAACTAAGGAACGACCTCGCATCCTCCGGCGGGAACTTTCCGATCCTTATGGCGCCATAGGGATCGGCGAGGTAACGCTCGCAAATCTCAAAAAGCGGCAAGCGGTAATTAAGGACCGCCCTGCCCCCGTACTCGCTAATCGGTTTGCGGAAGCGACGCGCGCCTTCTTCAAATGGGCATCAGCTGAGTACGAGATTGCTAATCCAGCCGAAGCGTTAGGTCGCATTGTCGATGAAACCCAATTTGAACGGGATCGCTATTTATCCGTCGAAGAGCTGCGCTCCGTCTGGTCAGCATGCTCAGCTTTAACGGAGCTCTCCGCCGACTACGTTCGGATACTGCTGCTGACACCTCAACGGGTTAGCGCTGTCGCCAACATGCGTTTCGCGCAAGTTGATATGAATGGCGTGTGGCGCATCCCGAAGCTTCAAAAGAAGCAGAAGGTAGCAGATCAAGCCATACCCTTAAGTGCGGCTGCTCTGGAGATAATCAGCCGTCGCTTACGCAGCACAAATGACACTGGCCGCCTAGTTTTCTGCTCGGACCGTGCCGGCGATGTTCCGTTGCAAGCGGTCTCAAAGATAAAGGCGCGGCTGGATATGGAGCTCGGAGAGGATTTTGCGCCGTGGCGCTTTCATGATTTCCGGCGATCATTTGCGACTTGGGCCGCATCGGCCGGCGTCGATCAAGCCGTTGTCCGGAAAGTGCTCGACCACGGCCAAGCGGTTCGAGGTCTCGACGCAATCTACAATCGATACGAATTCATCGATGAACAACGCGACGCGCTAAATCGATATGCGGAGATAATTTGTGGCAAACGATAAATCCACCGATGAAAAACGGCTCCGCCTCTCAAGCCCGCCAGATGTTGAAGCCTCACTCGAGAAAATCGATTTAACGGATGCGGCCACGATAGCTGACGCAATTACGCAGCTTATTCGCTTCCATAGAACAACAACAGAAACAGTGCCCATCCGCTACGTTCGCCTGCATACCTTCTGCAAAGACCTTAAGACCGCA
>CAZBOC010000095.1:0-9655 GCA_964493225.1 uncultured Caulobacterales bacterium
CGCCCTCGCCGCAGCAGCCGCAATTGACGACGATGTCGTTGCGGATGTCTCCGACGGCGCGCGCGTAAAGCTTGCGGAACTCGTCTTCCGTGATCGCCGCTTCCTCCGGCGAGGCGCCCCCGAGCCGGTCTTGCAGAAAGCCGCCGTTCCACAGGATGGCGCCGGCGATGATCAGCGCCGCGACAATATTTGCGATACCGTTACCCATAGTTCCCACCTCAGAACGCGTCCGGTTCGGGCGCGCCCGCCAGGAGCCGCCCCATGCCAGCGCGCGGCTCCGGACGCGCCGCGCAAGAACAGAGCAGTTCACCCAAGTCTCGTGCCAAGCCTGTTTCGCCTCGCGCCGGGAACGATCAATGCATTTGCGCCCTGTCGGCGCAAGATTATGTCCGCGAAGGGCGCAGCGCCACACAAAACACTGCAAAAATGGCGAAAGCGATGCAGCCTGCGGCCCCATGGCGGGAATCGGACCGGTCTTGAACGCGGCCCTGTGCGGTCTGACATTCCCGAAAGGGCACGGTCCGGCGCGACGTCGCGGGCGCGCCTACACAAGTCCTCCGGCCCATGCTATTAACGATTTATCGCGGTGTTGCGTCGGGGGATCGGCGCGCGACGCGACCAGGCGAGAGCCTGTGACGTGGTGCGACCCGCAAGGGTTGCGAATGAGGGGAACAAAGGTTGTGATGAAAACGGGCGAAACCGGTCTCAACCTGATCAAGGGTTACGAAGGCCTGCGCATGTCTGCGCATTACGCGCCCAGCGAGCAGTGGACCGTGGGCTACGGCCATACGGACACCGCACGCCACGGCATGAGCGTCACCGAGGGCGAAGCCGAGCGGCTCCTTCGCGAGGACGTCGCGCCGATTGAAAGCCTGATTTCCGAAACCGTTCGCGCGCCTTTGAACCAGAACGAACATGACGCCCTCACGTCGCTCATATTCAATATCGGCGAAGAAAACTGGCGGCGCTCCAGCGTGTTGCGAAAACTGAACGAGGGCGACAAGCTGTCGGCGGCGCAGGGTTTCGAAATGTGGACGAAGGCGCGGGTCAACGGCGAACTCGTCACGCTGGACGGTTTGGTCCGACGCCGGGCGGCTGAAAAATCGCTATTCCTGATGCCGACCGAAGCTTCGCTCGTGGTGCCGACCTCCGATGTCCGTCCGGCGGCGGAATGCGAACTGAGCTACGTCTCCGACGCAGAGTTGAAAGCCAAGCCCCTTGTTGATTTCGACGCTGTACGAGACACGAACGGCAAGGCGCTGTCGTCCGAGGAAAAAGCCGCGCGCGGGCGCGCCTTGTTCGCCGCGACGCAGGCGCTCTCCGGCGATCCGTCCAAAATGATCATTTCCAAGGCGGAAGAGCACGCCGATATGGGCGTTACGGTTGGCGCCGTTCTGGCCGGATTCCTCGCCTTTGCGCTGACTCTGCTGGGCGTCACGCTTCTCGTCGGCCAGGAGTTCCCCAATGCGGCCGAAGCCATGGGCCTGACCTACGAGCGTTTCTCCGCGTTGTTTGAAAACCTTCCGATGTGGCTGGCGGCGATCGGCGCTGCGATGTGCTACTTCATCCTCTATATTCTGGTCAAACGCAGCGCGCGTCATGATTTGAAACGCCAGCGCGCCCGCGAGGTCGCCCGCTTCCGCGTCGCCGACTAGGCGCGCGGCTGACCCGCTGTCGCGCAGGCGACCACCAACAATCGGCGAGCGAGCCGTCTTCCGTGACCGTTAATCTTTTGAAACTGAGCGTGGGGACCGAAACCGTCAACGGGCTTGCGGCCTGGGTGAACGAACGCGTCGCTTACAACCAGAAGCGCGGGTGGGGTGCGGTGCACGACCACGCGACGCGCATGTTTCCCAAGCGCCGCGCCGAGTTGCTCGACGGCGGATCCATCTACTGGGTCATAAAGGGCGTCGTGCTCGTCCGCCAACGGATCTTGGATCTGAAGGAGGCGAGGGGCCCGGACGGTCGAAGGCGTTGCGCGATCATCCTCGAGCCGGCATTAATTGAAACCGAGGCGCAGCCGCGCCGGGCTTTCCAGGGGTGGCGGTATCTGGCGCCTGAGGACGCGCCCGCGGATCTGAAGGGGGGCGGCGGGCGTGCGGCTTCCAAGCTGCGCGCGGAACTCGCCGAACTGGGGTTGCTCTGATGGCGGACGGCAAACTCATCATCACGGGGCTCGGCGCCATCGGCGCGAGCGGAGCGGCGCTCCTCACGGCCTTTGGGGTCGAACCTGAAAACGCCTTCAGGGAGGAGGCTGCGACGGCGGCGCGCGACGCCGAGGTTTGCCTGAAAACGCCGCTGAAGTTCTTCGAAGGGGCCGCCTCGGGCTGCATGGACAAGCAGCGAATCGGCCGGTGGGCCGCCTCGCCGGTCCTCGACAATCGCGGCGCGCCGGTGAGCCTGAGAATGTCCCACCCGGAGGATTATCTCCGCGAGCCGGAAATCGTGCGCACCTGCGCGGAATACGAGGAACGCCTCGACAGGGCCTGGTACGCCGGCTCGACCCGGGAGATGCGGCGCGAGGCGTTCTTTCAGCGCGCTTGCGGATTCTTGCGCTACATCGCAAAGGCCGCGCCGGCCGAGACGACCTATTTCGCGAACGGCCAAACGTCCCATGCCGACCTAGTTTCACTGAGCGAGGGTCCGCCCTTCCAGTTCGCCCCCGAGGAGCAGGTCGACCGCACCTCCGATCTCGAGATAGCGCCGCTCGCCGACGGCGTCTGGCGGATGGCGTCCTCTTTCCAGAAGGTGCGCCTGCAGGAACTTGCCCACGCCGATTTCAACGACGACGGCGTCGGAGACATCCTCGCCCACGTCGCCATCGGGGTTGAAGACGCCACTGCGAGCGTCGGAATGGTCGGTTATCTGGAAAAAACCGCGCCTGGCGGGCCGGTGCGTTTTCGCCAGTAACGCGCGATCGCGGCCGCTTCGGCGCGGGTATCGACTGCAGCGCGGCGGCGAGGCGCGCGAGATCTTCATCGGTAGACAAACGATGGTCGCCGGACCCGGTCATTCCAACGATGAGATCGGGGCTTTCAATGGCCTCGGCGAAGCGCAACGCATGGGCGTATGGAACGTCCGTGTCCGCCATTCCTTGCAGGATCCTCACGGGCGCGTCGATCGAGATCTTCGTGTCAAGAACGAGATTTCGCCGGCCGTCTTCGATCAGTCGGCGCGTGATCACGGTCGGTTCGTCGCCATAGGGCGAGGTTTCCTCGATCCTGCCCTCGCGTTCCAGGACGTCGCGCGCGTCGTCGTCAAGCGAAGGCCACATCAGCGCCTCGGTGAAGTCGGGGGCTGGCGCGATGAAGACCGCTCCGGCGACGCGGCTGGCGATTTTCCGGATCAGGAGCGTCCCGATCCACGCGCCCATGGACGAGCCGACGATCGTCACCGGCCCGCTCGTGATCTCGCTGACAATAGCTTCGGCGTCCGCGGCCCAGTCGGACACGCAGCCTTCCTCGAACGCGCCGTCCGACGCGCCATGGCCGGAATAGTCGAACCTCAGAAAGGCCCGCTTTTTCTTGCGCGCCCAGTGCTCGAGGAACGAGGCCTTCGTTCCGGTCATGTCGGAATTGAATCCCCCGAGCCAGACGACGGTCGGCTTTCTTCCCCTCAGACGGCGATAGGCGAGGCGCCCGTTCGGGCCGTCGAAATATTTCGCAGCAGAGTTGGACATCGGAACCTGTTGTTCTAGTTGGTTGTTTCTGTTTTTTGATGCGGTGGCGCACATTCGGACAATGCCTTTCTCCGCGTCGGTTCTGCAAGTCATTCCCGCTTTGCGGGCGGGCGGCGCCGAGCGCACGACCATAGAGATCGCGCGCGCGATTGTGGCGGCGGGCGGTCGGGCTTTCGTGGCCTCTTCCGGCGGCGAGATGGAGGTCGACGTCGCGGCTGCGGGCGGAGAAATCGTCCGACTGCCGGCGCACGCCAAGAATCCCCTGACCATGGCCGTCAACGCCGTACGCCTCGAACGAACTATCCGGGCTCGGGAGGTCGACATCGTCCACGTCCGATCGCGCGCTCCCGCCTGGAGCAGTTTGTGGGCCGCGCGTCGGACCGGAGCGCGCCTTGTCGCGACCTATCACGGAGCCTACGGCGCGCAGACGGCGCTGAAACGGTTCTACAATTCGGGGATGCTGCGGGGCGACGCCGTCATCGCCAATTCCGAATTCACCGCGGCGGCGATCAGGTCGCAGTATGCAACGCCGGCAGGGCGGCTGACCGTCATTCCGCGAGGGGCGGACCTTGCTTACTTTGACCCGCATTCGGTCGACCCGCGCCGTGTTACAGCCCTCGCCGAAGCCTGGGGACTCAATCCGGAAAGCGGGGCGTTGAGACTGCTGGCGCCCGGCCGCCTGACATCCTGGAAAGGACAGATGGACGCCATTGAGGCCGTGGCGAGACTTGCCAGCGGCGCGTCGAAACCACATACTCGCGTTCTGGGCGGCTCTGGTCAGCCCCACGCTTTCGAGCTAGTGATCTGTGGCTCGGCGCAGGGGAACGGCGCTTTTGAACGGGCGCTGCGTCAGAGTTTGAGTGAGCGTGGGGATAAATTCATGGCGCGAATCGTCGGCCATTGCGCTGACATGCCTGCTGCGTATCGATGGGCGGATATCGTGCTCGCACCGTCGCGTCGACCGGAAGCTTTCGGGCGCGTCGCGGTTGAGGCTGGCGCCATGGCGCGTCCCGTCATCGCCGCAGCTCATGGCGGCGCGCTTGAGACCGTCGTTGACGGCGAAACAGGTCTCCTGACGCCGCCCGGCGATCCAGACGCAATTGCAGATGCAGTCGCTTTCCTGGCCCGCGCAGGCCGGGAGGGGCGCGAAGGCATGGGGCGCGCTGCGCGCGCGCGCATTGTGGAAAATTTCTCCACCGCTTCCATGTGCGCTGCAACACTCAGCCTTTATCAACGTGTTCTGGAACCAGGCCAGCAGCAATGAACGGGCGCGGCGATGTTCGGGCGTAGGGCGGAAAACATACTCGTCATCAAGACGGACGGTCTCGCGGGCTTCGTCGCCGCCGAGCCGATCTTCGAGGCGATCCGCGCCGCTAATGTCGGGGCCCGGATCAGTCTTCTGACGACAAACGACCTGCAGCGCATTGCTCGCGCCTCGCCCTATTTCGATCAGGTCGCGGTGATGCCCTCCGTGCGCGAACCGGAGGCGCGCAAGGCGTTCACGCGTCAGTTGAAAGCAGCGAAATTCTCGAAGGTCTACGATCTCGCCGCAGACGACTGGGCGAAAAAGCTGCAGGCCGCGTTCGGACCGTTCGGTCCAAAATGGCACGCCGTCGCGCCGTCGCCGAAGCGTCGGCGCGCCACTGGCGACGGCGGCGGGGTTTACGGACGCAGCGGCGAGAAGTTACACGCATCCGCCGGCAACGACGCGCCGGAACGCCTGCCCGATTTTTCCTGGGCGCTGGCCGCGCGAAAGGATTCCGCGAACATGCAGCCGTCCTGGTTCGGCATTTCCGGCCCTTTCGGGCTTTTGATGCCGGCGCTGGACGCGGGAAGTCGCTGGCCCGCGGAGAGCTACGCCGCGTTCGCGCGCCTGCTTTCGAGCCGATCGATCATGCCCGTCATGGTGGGCGGCAAGGACATCCACGGCTTCGGCGACGAGGTCTCCCACCATGCGCCGGAGATCCTGGACCTGTCCGGCAAAACCGATCATCTGCAGCTCGCCGCGCTCTCTCAGGAAGCCTCGTTCTTCGTCAGCGACTTCGCCGACGAGGTCCATCTGGCCCTGAGCGCGGGTTGCGCCGGCGTGCTCATCAAGAAGTCCGGCCAGGAGACGACATCGCCGACGGGACGGCATGTGGTCACCCTGACGGTCGAACACGAACTCGGCGAAGCCAGTCCCGAATTCGTCTGGCGCACCCTGGAGAACATGGGCCTCCTGCCCGCCGCGGATTATGGCCGGAGGGCCACAGCCCGTTGATTATCGAGGCCCGCAGCCTATATTCGATTTGCCGACGTCCAGGGCCCAGTGTATCGATCTGGACGCCGTCCAACGTTCCCCGCCAGCTTCGAGAGGAGAAACGCCCATAGCTCGCAGACCCATGAACGCCGCGCCGTCGAAACCGACCGGCCCGCGCGTTAATGACGATATCAACGTGCCGCAGATTTTGCTGATCGACGATCAGGGAGAAAAGCGCGGCGTCGTCCGAACCGAGGAAGCGATCGCCATCGCTCAGAAAGCCGGCCTGGACCTGGTTGAAGTCTCGCCCAACACCCAGCCGCCGGTTTGCAAGATTCTCGACTACGGCAAATACAAATACCAGCAGCAGAAAAAGAAAGCCGAAGCGAAGAAGAAGCAGAAGGTCGTCGAGATCAAGGAGATCAAGATGCGACCGAACATCGACCAGCACGATTACGACGTCAAAAGCCGGGCGATGAAACGTTTCTTCGAAGAGGGCGACAAGGTGAAGGTGACGTTGCGGTTTCGCGGTCGCGAAATGGCGCACCAGGAACGCGGCGCGGACCTGTTGAAGCGCGTGCAGGATGACTTCGAAGAAATCGCCAAGGTTGAGCAATTTCCGAAAATGGAAGGCCGTCAGATGATGATGGTCATGGCTCCGAGGTAGATTTCCTTGCCGATTTCAGGGGGTTGCAGGTGCGCTCGCGGAAAACCGTCCGCGGGCGGTTTTTGCGTTGTGGCGCCCGCTTTGCTTAAAGCTTCGTAAACGGGGGATTGTCGAGAGGCGCCGGGCGCCCGGTGACGCGGGCCTCCCAGGCCGTTGAACGGGGCTGAACATGCAGGAATGGCTGGCGAGTCTGGATCTGGAGCCATGGGTTTCGACGGTGCTGATCTACCTGATCGGCATCGCAACGGGGTGGCTGATCTGGGGCGGGCGCCCGCCTGTCGCGGCGAGCGCCGCGGCCGCGCCGGACGCTGCCGACGAAACGGCCGCGCCGGGCGAGGACGTCGTCGGGACGATCAGCCTCGAGGGGGGCGAGGGATCGCCCGGCGGAAGGCCAGTCCGCGATGACGTCTCCCAAGTCAACGCGAAGGAAGCGGCCAAGGCGCTTTTCTCCGGGGGGGCCGAACAGCCCGGTCGACAATCCGATCAGGATAAAGGGAACGGCGATCCCGCGCCCAAATCCATGAAAATCGGCGCGCTCGAGAGCGAACTTCGAAAGGCCCACGAACTCCTCGCCGAGGCCGGAGAGGAGCGAGAGGATTACGCGGCGCTGATCAACGACCTCGAGGAGGCGCTGAAACGCGCCAACGGCCGGCTCAAACTCATCACCAAAGCCGTGAAAAAGGCCAGGCGCGGAACCTGACGCGGCTCTGCGATCGCGCCCGCGTGAACGCAGCCGCGAAGGGCCGGGCTTACGCCGTTCGATTGAAAACCTTCGCCTGTTCGCGGCTGGTCGCGCTTGCCCGCAACCCGGGACTGGGGTTTTGATGCGCGCCGAGGGAAAAGGGAGGCGCGCATGGATCTTCAGTTGACCCTGCATCTTCTCATGTCGGGCGCGATGATGGCGGCGACGGCGTTCGTCCACGCGGTGTTCGTGGCCTCGGCGGCGGCGCTGTTCCGCGCGTCGGTGACGCGCGTGCGCGGACCTGCGCGGTTTTTGCGCGACGTCGTCATGCTCGTCCTCCTGAGCGTCTGGCTGATGGCCGCGCATGTCATCGAGATCGGCGTCTGGGCGGCGCTTTTCCTCCGTCTACAGATCTTCGATGCGATCGAGCCCTCGCTCTATTTCGCGGCCGTAAGCTACACGACGCTCGGTTTCGGCGATGTGCTCCTGCCGGAGGAATGGCGGCTTCTGTCGGGCGCGTGCGCTGCCAGCGGTCTGTTGATGTTCGGGTTGTCGGCGGCGTTTTTGTTCGAGACCACGGCGAAGCTCGACCTCAGCGGCGACAACTGACTGACGCCTAGGCCGGCGCGGCGGCCTCGCCCGCATTGCGGGCGCGCTGAATGCGCCCGAACGCGACCGTCAGCGGTATGACGCTGATGCTTGCGAGAACGCCGGCGAGGACGAAGGGCGCGCCCGGGAAATAGACCGGCGCGCCAGTCTGGGAAACTGTCATCCCCAAGACTTTTATCGTGCTGCCCGGCTCGGTGAAGGCGGCGAAGGTCTGGGTCATGAGCGGCGGGCCGATGACCATCGACAGGCTCATGATGACCGAGACGGCGCCCTGAAGCTCGCCTTGCGCGTTCGCCGGAATGGTCCGCGACATGATGCCCTGGATCGCCGGACCGGTGAAGCCCGCGAGGGCCGAAAGGGCGATCAGCCCATAGACCACGAGCCCGTTCGACGCATAGGCGAAGGCGAAATAGGTCGAGATCGCCACGCAGACGCCGAACAGCGCCGCCGGCCGCTCGCCGACCCTCGGGATGACGACTCGCACAAGCCCGCCCTGTACGAGCGCCGCCATCAGCCCGACGAAGACCAGGGACCAACCGATATGGATCTCGCTCCAGGCGAATTTCTCGATCGCGTAATAGGACCAGACCGACGGGAACGTCCAATGGGCGATCTGGTAGACAAACAGCGTCGCGGCGATGGGGAGCATGATCGGATATTTGCGGAACTGGACGAAATTGCCGAAAGCGTTCGCCCGCCGCCACTCGAAGCGCCGTCGGTTCTCCTTCGGCAGGGTTTCCGGAAAAACGAGCAGGCCGAAGGTGAAGTTCGCCGCGCCGAGCAGCGCGACGGCGAAAAATGGCGCGCGCGGACCGAATTCCTCGCCGAGAACGCCGCCGATCCCGGGTCCGATCGTAAAGCCGAGCCCGAAGGCCGCGCCGATCAGCCCGAAATTGGCCGCGCGTCTTTCCGGCGACGAGATGTCGGCGATGTAGGCGTTCGCCGTCGAGAAGGTCGCCGCGAAGGCGCCGGAGAGCGCACGGGCTGCGAGCAGGATCCCGATCGACTGGGCCAGGGCGAGGATCACATAGTCGAGCGAGAACGCGGCGAGGGAGGTCAGGATGACCGGCCGGCGGCCGAAGCGGTCCGACAGCCCCCCGAGAATCGGCATCATGACGAACTGGCTCGCCGCGTAGGCGAGCGAAAGATAACCGCCCCAGCGCGCCGCGGCGGAAAGGTCCTCGCCAGTGACGTCCATCAGGAGTTTCGGCATCACCGGCATGACGATCCCGAAGCCGATCATGTTGATCAGGACGGTGATGAAGACGAAGACGAGGGCGCCGCGCGGGGCCGCGGCGACTGGCTTGGGGCTTGTCATGGCTCAGGCGGTCTCTTCCTGCGAGGAGCCTTTTGGCGGCCCCTGAGGCGGTGATTGAGCCGGCTCGGCGGGCTGCGGCTGCGGCGGTTCGGAGGCCGGCGGCGTCGGCGCGCCGGCCGCGGGCGGCTTGATGTTGATCGGCGCGTCGATAGGCGTGATCTTGATCGCGGTGATCTGGTTCCGCCGCCGGCGCAGGATCCGGAAATGGGCGCCGTGGAAGGAGAACGTCTGGCCGACGTCCGGAATGGCCTGGGCCTCGTGGATGACCAGCCCGGCGATGGTGACCGCCTCCTCGTCGGGCAGGTTCCAGTCGAGCGCGCGGTTGAGGTCGCGGATCGTCACGTCGCCGTCGACATGGATCGTTCCGTCCGCTTGCGGACGAAGACCCTGGACGGGACTGTCGTGTTCGTCCTCGATTTCTCCGACGATCTCCTCGAGGATGTCTTCAAGCGTGATCAGCC
>CAZBOC010000096.1:0-9578 GCA_964493225.1 uncultured Caulobacterales bacterium
AGCCGGACCGTTCTGAAAGGAAGCCATAGCCGGGATGAAGCGCAGCGCAGCCGGTTTCGACGGCGGCGTGAACGATGGCGCGCATGTTCAGGTAGGAGTCCCGCGCCATGGCCGGACCGAGCACAACCACGCGATCGGCTTCCTCGGCTGCGCGGCTTTCCCTGTCGGCGGCGGAAACGCCGAGAACGCCCCTTAGGCCGAGCTGCTTCACGGCGCGCACGATCCGCAGCGCAATTTCTCCCCGATTGGCGATGAATACTGCCCTGGTCATCACTCGCCTAGCTCAGAGGCCGGATGGAAAGAATTGCCGCGTCGAAGTCGATAAGGGCATCGGGCTTTCCAAGGATTTCCGTGATTGTTCCTGCGACCGATGCGGACACGGCTTGCCTTTCTCCCAGCACTTCAATCATCGCGATCACATCGCCCTCGGCGACGCATTCGCCGACCGAGGGACATGATTGCAAGCTATCGTTACTGAAACGCAGCGTACCGAAAGAAGGTGCACGGATGATTTCGTGCGCAGGAGACGCCCCGGCGCCGCCTTCGGCATTTTTCTCTTCTGCGCAAACATAGTCGCTCGCTTCGGCAAGGAGACCCGGCGCATCCGGATCCTTGGACACAAGGATCGTCATCTCACCGATAACAATCCGCGCTTCGCGCCAATCGCTTTTCGCAAACTGCGCGCAGAATTCAGCGACTTCTTCTGCTTTAGCCTGCAATGATCTTCGCGCCCGTGGTTTGGGCCTCTTTACGAGCTTCCATGATCCGGTTGCGGATTTCCCGCCGCAATATCTTGTTGGCGCTGCTTTTTGGAAGTTCCGGCCAGACCTCGATGGATTTCGGCCGTTTGTAATTTGCAAGCTTGTCGCGCGCGAATTCGAGCACGGCGTCAGCGTCGAGATTGTCGCGACCCGAAATCACGGCATGGACGCGATCGCCCCATTTCTCATCTGGAAGTCCTATGACGGCGGCTTCGACGACGCCGTCATAGGCAAGGAGGACTTCTTCAACTTCCCGCGGATAGACATTATAGCCTCCGGAAATCAACATGTCGTTCTTGCGATCGAGAATGTAAAAAAAACCATCCTCATCCATTTTGCCGACATCACCTGTATGGAGCCACCCCGAGCGGAAGGCCCGGGCGGTGGCTTCCGGCCTGTTCCAGTACCTCGACATCAGCTGCGGGCCGCGACAGACAATCTCGCCGATTTCTCCGGGCGGGAGCGGATTATCTTCATCGTCAAAGATTGCCGCCTCCACGCAGGTGAACGGACGACCGCAGGAGCCCGCGCGATCATGGTCCTCCGGCTTGAGGCAGGTGATGACCATTGGGCTTTCCGCCTGGCCATAGGTCTGGGCGAAGACCCGCCCGAAACGCGCTTCGGCGCGGGTGAGCACAGAGGGGGAGATGGGCGAAGCGCCATAGGAAATACGCTTGAACGCCAGATCGGCCCGCGCGAGAGACGGCTCTTCAAGAATCATTGACAACATCGTCGGCACAAGGAAGGTGTAGGTTGCGCGCACCTCTTCCGCGAGGCGGATAAAGTCGGCGGGATCGAATTTTTTCATTACGACCGAAGTCGCGCCGCGAATAATCGCCGGCAGAAAGAACGCGCCTGACGCGTGCGCGATCGGCGCGGCGTGCAGAAAGGTGTCATCCGAACAAAGCTCGGGCACGAGATCGATCAAAAACGCGGAAAATTCGGATATCTCGCCTCTGGTCGTCAGCGTGACGGCCTTTGACTTGCCAGTCGTGCCGCCGGTGTAGCCAAGACGAAGCGGCGCCTCCAGATCGCGGTCAATGACGCATGGGCCCTGATCGGCTGCTGCGAGCATTCTGGAAAACTCATCGGGGCCGATTTCAATATCGACCGCGAAATCGATTTCGTAACCGCCATGGATAACGGCGCGGCTGCCGCTGTCCGCGAGCTTGTAGGCGTGGTTCTCGGCGGTCTCCCGCGTATTCATGGAGACGCGGACAAGGCCGGCCTTTGCGAGCGCGTAATAGGCGATAAGGCAATCCACGCCATTTGGCAGCAAAACCCCGACGCGCTCGCCGGGCTTCAAGCCTCGAGCTAGCAATGCGTGGCCGACGCGATCGGTCAGCCGATCGAATTCGCTGAAACTGACGACTTTTTCGCCTTCAATCAGGCAGGGCTTGTCGCCGTAATACAGCCCTGCGCGGCGGATAAGTCCCCCGATCTGCATCTTTGTTCCGCCTCCGTATCGCCGCGCCCCGCTGAACTGTCGGAGAAATCGCCCGGACCCGGCATTTGGTGTTCTCTTGTCTCTCGCCTCAAGTCCCTTCCGCGCCCCGTCGATTAGGCCCCGAAACGCACCTTAAGTCAACGAATTTACGACAAAATTGTCGGGCAATATTGCGGCATGAACGAAAACGCGTAAGATGCCGACAAACGCCCGTATGTGCACGAAGCCGCTGTGCGGAAAAGGATTTCCGCCCGCGAGTTGCTGAGAAAAAGCGGCCATTGCAGCCGCAAGACTGCCTTTGGAGGACAATGCTGATGCGCGCCGCGGTATTTCGGGACGGACAATTCAACACGGAGGTCATGGACGAGCCAAAGCCGGGCGCGGGACAGATCCTTGTCAGGCCATTGGTTTGCGGGATATGCGGCAGCGACCTGCACACGCGCCACCACGCACATCATCTTTGCGCGCTGCTCGACCGCGCGGGCTTTCGTGGTTTCATGGACCCAGACCAGCCTGTTGTTCTCGGCCATGAGTTCTGTTGCGAAGTTGTTGATTATGGCCCGGGCGCGGAGAGAAAATTTCCCATCGGCTCGCGCATTGTCGGTCTGCCATTTGTGGCGGGGCCGAAGGGCGTGGCGTTGCTCGGGTACTCCAATGATCTGAACGGCGCTTTCGCTGAGGCGATGGTGATGCAGGAAGACGCCTCTTTCGCGGTGCCCGACAACGTCCCGACGGATGTCGCAGCGCTCGCCGAACCGCTTGCTGTCGCAGTGCGCGCCGTTGACGCCGCCGCGCCGACGAAGGACTGCGCATATGCTGTATATGGATGCGGACCCGTGGGACTCTTCACGATCGCGCGCCTGAAGCATCTTGGCTTTGGTCCCGTACTCGCCGTCGATCCCGACGCAAACAGGCGCGCTTTCGCCGAGAAGATGGGAGCGGACGACGTGATCCCTCCTGATCGGGACGCGATCGTGAAGTGGTGGGAGCGACAGGGCGCGCCGATCGGCGTCTCCGATGCCGGGGAGGCGGGCGCGACAGGCAAACGTCCAGTCATTTTCGAATGCGTCGGCAAGCCCGGCATCGTGAAGGCCATTTGCGATGAGGCGCCGGTTCGTGCGCTGATTGTAGTCGTCGGCGTCTGCATGGAGCCGGATGCGTTCGAGCCCGGCTTCATGGTCCAGAAGGAGCTGCAGGTCCGGTTCACGTTCGCTTATGATCCGGCGCAGTTCGAAGAAGCGACCAGAATGATCAACGCGAACCCGGATTGGCTTGCGTCGTTGGTGACCGGCCATGTCGAACTCGACAACGTGGTCGACGCCTTTGACATGCTTGAGGCGGGCGGCGCGCACGCCAAGGTGCTGATCAGGCCGATCTGACCGGGCAGGGTGCGAAAAAGAACGGCTGTACTGAATGTGAGGCGAACAATGGGTGTGATCGGCGTTGTTGGCGCAGGCCTGATGGGCGCGGAGATCGCGCTCGTCCACGCCTTGTCAGGTCAGAAGGTGCGGCTGCTGGACCGCGACCAGCCTTCCCTTGACCGGGCGATGACGCGGCTGCAGGCCATCCTGCAGAAGGGCGTCGCGAAAGGGGTCTACAAGGAACACGAGCCGGAAGAAGTTCTGTCAAGGCTGGAGCCGACACTCGATATGGATTGCCTCGCCGAGGCGGAATTCGTGACCGAAGCCGTATTCGAGCGCGAGGATGTGAAAGCCGATGTCCTTCACCGGCTCGACGCCCTCTGTGGCGAGGGCTGCCTGATTGCAACCAATACCTCGACGATACCGATATCGACGCTCGCATCTTATCTGTCAAAGGAACGACGCAGCGATTTCGTTGGCACGCATTATTTCTCGCCGGTCTCGCGCATGCCGCTCGTGGAGGTGATCCCCGGCTTTGATACGAGCGAGCAGGCGCTGGAACGGGCGATTGATTATTGCCAGCGGGCCGGCAAGACGCCGGTGAAGGTGAAGGATGTTGCTGGATTCGCCGTCAACCGGATGCTTCATGTCTTCATTATCGAAGCCGTGCGACTCGTCGAGGAGGGCGTCGCTCGCCCACAGGATATCGACACGGCCTGCCGCCTTGGTCTCGGACATCCAATCGGACCGTTCGCCCTCATGGACGCGGTTACTTCAAGCCTTTGCGTTGAGGCTCAAGAGATCATGCAGGAGGCCTATGGCGAGCGTTTTCGACCGCCGCCGTTGCTGAAGCAGCGCGTGCGCGCGGGCTATGCGGGCGGCAAGGGCGCTCCGGGATGGTTATCCGCTCCTGACAAGGACTAATCAGAGAAGCTCAAAGATGTTGTACCGCGGACCCACCGGTATCCTTTCGCCAATCCCGACGGCGAGGACCCTGTTCAGCCAGGCATAGCGCGCGTCCGCAGTTTCGAAATTCGGCTGGATGCGGAAATAAATCTTGTTCGGATCAACCTGCTCGCCGCGCGCGAGGGCTTCCAGCAAGTCCGGCGGGCCATGGCGCTTGCCCGTGTAGCTAACGTTGATGAGAGCGTCGTCGCCGGTGCAGATCGTGAGGCGCACATCGAGATGCAGCACGCCATCGCCCGTCGTCAGGGCCCAGTCGCCGCCGCCCGGCAGGATCGCGCCCGAGAGACGATCGCCTTCAACAGTTCCTCCATTGACCGGCACGGTCTTCCGATCGCCCGCGGGCGTGGCGCCGAGCTTCTGGGGCGCGCCGAGATGCGCTGTCAGAGTGGCGAGAAAGCGGAATTCAGGATGTTTCATTGGCGATGTCTCCGGCCCCCCGCGAAAGCCGCGGCGCTGCGAAACGGAAGCGGTTTTTCCTGCTTGGATATGAAAGCGAAAACAATCTACAATTGTAGAACACTACCGAAAAAGATTGACCCTCGATCGCTATCTGGCTTACCACAAGTTTCGTAGGATGCGATCTGCATACAATAATGTCCTTTTAAAATGAACCTCGCCGATATCAGCACCGCGGACAGCGAAACCGTCAGTTTGCCCGACCGGGTGGTCCAACGGATTGTTCGCGGCATTCTCAACGGGCGCTACGTGCCCGGGCAAAAGCTCGTCGAAGCCGACCTGCTCCAGCATCTGAATGTTAGCCGGGGCCCGGTTCGCGAGGCCTTCAAGAGGCTCCACGGCGAGGGCGTTGTTTCGCTCACCCGGCATCGCGGCGCGCATATCCGCGCTCTGTCGCGCAACGAAGCGGGTGACCTTATCGTGATCCTTGAGGCGCTGACTTGCCTGAGCGCCCGGCTCGCTGCAACCGCGGTTCGAGACGGCGCGAATGTGCGCAAGCTGAAAGAAGCCTTCGCGGTGCTGGAAAGCATTCGCGACGCCAGCCCTCAGGACACCGCGCTGATCGGCAAACGCCGCAGCTTCTACGATGCGCTGATGGAGATCGGCGGCAACACGCAATTGCCGTCGCTCATGCCCATCTTGCTGATCCATTTGCTGCGCGCCCAGTCGCAGCCGTTCTGGACCGAGAAGGATCGCAAGAACGTCTTTGCCGAGTATTCCGCTGTCACAAACGCAGTTCTGAGCGGCGATCCCGCGAAGGCGGAACGGGCGATGCGCCGTCACATGGAGGCGGCGGCCGAGCGCCTTTCGAGACTGCCTGACGAGGCGTTTCCCAGCATCTAGGCGGGCAGCTGCAGAACGCCGCGGCGACATTCAGACCGGCTGGCGGCCTGATAAAAAGGGGCGGCCGGCTTTGCAGAAGGGGACAAAGCGGGAGGCCGGCAAGGCCGCTCCCCGATTTGGTGGCGGGCGTGGGCAATCTTCGCGCCTTCTCTGTTCATGCCTTTGAAGAAAACCCCAAGGGGATCGCGGCGCAGTTTTCCACCGATATTCACACTCTTGAAGTTCTGCTGTTTTCGTGCTGGTCGCCCGACGGGAAGGGGGAATTTTCCGCCCGGTCGTTCTGCTGCAGGCCGCGGGGGCGATGGCGATCCGTCAGGCCGGCCCCGCGCATCGCCTTTGGACAGGACCGGAGCTTGTCGGCGACGATCGGTTCCGGGCGAACGCCTGGATTCTTCAGGAGACGGCGCAATTGCATATTGGCGGCTTTGCCGTTTTCTGGTCTCCGATAGGCTTGTGGCGACCCGATACTTGAATTCGCGATTGCTGATCGGACGATGTGCCCTCTGGAATTTCAGTTTCCGCGGGCGATCAGCCCCTCCAACATCGTCTTCTTCCGTGGGAAGATATCCTTCATCGCGTAGCCCTTGACGATGCGGGCGCGCGCGGTCTCTCCCATCGCGCGGCGGCGGGGCGCGTCGTCGAGGAGGGCTTCCAGCTTTGCAGCGATCTCCTCCGTATCGTGAAAATCCGTGAAGACTGCGCTTTTCTCGTCCAATAGCTCGCGCACAGGCGCCGTGTCGGAGACAAGAAGGGCGCAGCCCGCGCTCATCGCCTCCATCATCGACCACGATAGAACGAAGGGCACGGTCAGATAAACGTGGACCGACGACGCCTGGAGCAGCGTCAGATAATCCGGGCGCGAAACAAGCCCTGTGAAATGCAGCCGCGATTCGTCGAAAGCGTGTTCCGCCAAGGCCTGCTTTTTGAAGCTCTCACCTTCGGGCAGCTTCTTGCCATAGGCGACCCGGTCCTCGCCGGCGATCACCACATGGGTCTGGGGGCGGCGCGCCATCAGCTTTGAGACCGCCGCCATGAACTGGGGGAAGCCCCGATAGGGCTCCATCCCGCGCGCCACATAGGTGACGATTTCGCTCGCCTCCGTAAGATCCAGATCGCCGATGACAAGCTTTGCGCCGTCTCGCGGTTTATAGGTCTCCGTGTCGACGCCGTCATGGATGACGCTGAGCTTCCCATCGAAAATATCCGGAAACTGATTTTTCTGGAACGCCGTCGGCACGATCCCGGTGTCGCAGGAGAAAAGATCCGTCAGGATCGCCGCATTGCGCGCCCGTCCCCGCAAGAGATCGTCGATCTGGCGCGGGCCGTTGTCGAGGAAGGCGACATCCGGCGCCTCGCGGCGGTAAAACCACTCGAAATAGCCGACATAGGCCGCGCGGGGCCAGACGTCCTTGACGAAAAGCCCCGGCCCCCAGCCGGAATGGGCCATCACAATGTCAGGGCGATAGCCCTTGTCGCGAAGCGCGATGGCGGCGCGCGCCAGCCCCTGGCCGTTCAGGACCGCCTTTTCGAAATTCACTGCATAGGGATGGATTTTCTCCGTCACCTCGCGGTGTGGCTTGTAATTGAACGTCTTCAGCCCTTTCGCCGCCGCGCCCTCGCGCTGGGTCCCGAAGGTCACGTCCCAGCCCTCGCCCGCAAGATACTGCCCGAGCCGGCCGAACTGGGCGGGGAAATTGTCATGGAGGAAGAGGATCCGCATGGGCGCTTCAGCTATCGCGGGGGCCGCGCCCGCGCAACCGGCCCGCGCGCCGCTTCGGTCCGCTTCCGCCGGGTCGGCGCAGGCCCCCGAGGTCAGGGTTAATCACGCCCGAAGGCGCGGCGAAACCGGCGAACCAGGCGAAGCGGAGGGACCAGGCGCGGGCGGCCAAGAAATTGCTTGAAACGGGCCGGAAGCTGTCTCAACCATGTGCAGTGCAAAAAGTTATACCCGGAGGACGGGCCGATGTGCGGAATAGTCGGAATTCTCGGCGAGGGCGACGTCGCGCCGGCGATCCTGGAAGGGCTGAAGCGGCTTGAATATCGCGGCTATGATTCCGCCGGCGTCGCGACGATCCACGCCGGCGCGCTGGAGCGCCGCCGCGCGGCGGGGAAACTAAGCGCCCTCGCGGATGTTCTCGAACGCGAACCCCTTTCGGGCGCGGTCGGGATCGGCCACACGCGCTGGGCGACCCACGGCGCGGCGACGACGCGCAACGCCCACCCCCACGCGACGCACCGGGTCTCGGTCGTCCATAACGGCGGCATCGGGAATTTCGCCGAATTGCGCCGCGAGCTGATCGAAAAGGGCTACGCGTTCGAATCGGAGACGGACGCGGAGGTCTGCCCGCAACTCATCACTTATTATCTTGAGACGGAAAATCTTGGTCCGGCCGAGGCCTTCCACAAGGCGATATCCCGGCTGACGGGCGCATTCGCATTCGTGGCGATCTTCACCGGCGAGGACGATCTCATGATCGGCGCCCGCAAGGGCAGCCCGCTCGCCATCGGGCGCGGCGACGGAGAGATGTTTCTCGGCTCCGACGCCTATGCGCTCGCCCCCTTCACCAATCGCGTCACTTATCTCGACGAGGGCGACTGGGCGGTCCTGACACGGAACGCGTTTCAGGTCTTCGATGCATCGGGCGCCAAGGCCGAGCGCGCGGAAACGGTCTCCTCCGCCGCCGACCAGATGGTCGACAAGGACGGTCATCGCCACTTCATGATGAAGGAGATCCATGAACAGCCCGAGGTCATCGCGCATACGCTGTCGCGCTATATCGACCCGGCGAACCAGACGGTGGCGCTTCCCGAAGGCGGCTTCGACTTCGCCCGTCTCGACCGGCTGGCGATATCCGCATGCGGAACGGCTTATTACGCCGGGCTCATCTCGAAATACTGGTTCGAGAAATGGGCGGGCCTGCCGGTCGAAATCGATATCGCTTCGGAATTGCGGTACCGGGACGTTCCTTATCCGGAGAGGGGCGGCGCCCTCTATATCTCCCAGTCCGGCGAGACGGCCGACACGCTGGCGGCGCTGCGCGACGCGCGCGGCCATGGCCAGATGATCGGCGCGGTGGTGAACGTGCCCGAGTCCTCGATCGCGCGCGAAGCCGACATGATCTTCCCCATGGCCGCGGGTCCGGAGATCGGCGTCGCATTGTCTTAGGCCTTCACCTGCGAGTTTGCCGCTCTCGCGTGCTTCGCGAGCGCGGCCGGCCGCGCGCGCGGCCGGATCGGCGAGAGGGAGGAAAAACGATTGGTGGGCGAACTTCTAAAGACGCCCCGTCTCCTGGGCGAAGCGCTTCGCGAGGCCGAGGCGATCGAGGACATCGCCAAGGACATCGCCAAGGCGAGCGACATTCTCTATATCGGCCGCGGCGTTAGTTTTCCCCTCGCCATGGAGGGCGCGCTGAAGCTGAAGGAGATTTCCTACATCCATGCCGAGGGCTATGCGGCCGGCGAGTTGAAACACGGGCCCATCGCGCTGATCGACAAGACGCTCCCGATCGTGGTCATCGCTCCGCGCGACCAGCATTATGAAAAGACGATCTCCAACATGCACGAGGTGATGGCCCGCGACGGCAAGGCGCTGATCATTTCCGACGCCGAGGGCGTGCGCGCCGCCGGCGAGACCGTCTGGCGGGCGATCGTCGCGCCCGCCGTTGAGCCGCTGTTCGCGCCGATCGTCTACGCGGCGCCGATCCAGCTCCTCGCCTATTACACGGCGACGACGAAGGGCACCGA
>CAZBOC010000097.1:0-9577 GCA_964493225.1 uncultured Caulobacterales bacterium
CGTCGCGGCTCATGCCGGGCTTTCTGGGCACGCCCGCCGTCACGATGCAGACGTCGGCTCCGGCGATATCGGCGTAGTCCTGCGTACCGGAGAGCGCGCTGTCATAGCCGTCCACGGGCGAGCTTTCCGCAATGTCCAGCGCCTTGCCTTCCGGAACGCCCTCCGCGATGTCGAACAGGACGACGTCGCCGAGCTCCTTCTGGGCGGCGATATGGGCGAGCGTGCCGCCGATCATGCCGGAGCCGATCAGCGCAATTTTGTTGCGGGCCATTCATTTTCTCCTGGTTGAATGAGAAATCTCGGCCGGTCCTAGCGCAAAAGCCGGCGCGCCGGAAGAACGGCGCCGGCCGCCGGGCCCGCGAAAGCGCTGAGGATCCGGGAGCTCAGAAGTTCTTCTGCAGGAAGACCATGACGTTGGAGGCCGCCAGGGGATCGCCGCCGACGGACGCGGGGGTCGCGAGCACGTCCGTTTCAAATTCGAGGTTGCGCGCGCGCGTATGGACATACTCGACGCCGAGGCGCGTCGACGGCCCCATCTCAAGCGCGAGACCGGCGCGGCCCTGATAGGCGAAACCCCAGTCGCTTTCCCCGTCCAGGAGCGAAACATGCGCTCCGCCAAGGCCGACGCCTACGAAAGGGGTGAAGCGCGACGCGTTGCGGAAGTCGTAGATCACGTTCGACATCAGATAGTGGACGCTTGCGTCGGCGTCCGGCTCGGTGCGGACAGGGGGCGGCGGGCCGCCGACGGTTTCGTCAAAACCGCCGCTGATCTCGACGAAATCGATATTTGCGGAGGCGAAACGGTATTCGAACTCCGTGCGAAAGCCCGAGCGATAGCGAAAGCCGAGCGCCGCGCCAAGGGTGAAGCCGTTGTCTGTCTCGATCCTGCGGCGGTCGGGCGGCGGCGAGGTGAAAACCGCGTCGCCATAGTCGCTGGATTGATCGACGGTCTCGGGGAAGATCGCGCCGCCGCCGATGCGGCCGTAAAGCCCGGCGTCCTCGACCGGCTGGGCCGTCGCGCCGCCGAGCGCCGCCGCTGCAATCGCACCTGCAGAGAATACGCTTCGCTGCATCGGATCCGCCTCTTTCTCGCTTGCGCAGTAATGCTTAGCCGATATGACTGCGTCGCGCGCAAGCCTCAAGGAAATTTGATCGAGCGCGCCGACGCCGGCGACGGGCGCGAGCCTCTCGGCGACGTCCCTTCCCTCTCTTACTCTCTTAGAGCAGCCCGAGCCAGGGGACGGCGCTGAGGAAGTCCGCCGCGCTCGCCGCAATCAAGGCGAGATGGAGGTCAGCCTTGACGGGCGTCCAGCGCCGCGCTGCGAGCCCCGCGACCGGCCTTCAGGCCGTCGAAATAGGTTTTGGTCATGCGTGCGACGAGCGGCGACAGGGCCAGAAGCGCGATCAGGTTCGGCGCGGCCATGAGGCCCGTCAGCGTGTCCGCCACGAGCCAGAAAAGGCTGACGACGTCGGCGACGGCGCCGCCCTCCTCCAGCATCAGAACGCTCGCGCCGAGGAAGACCACGACCACCCAGGAGATCTTGAAGGGAAGAACGATCTTTTCCCCGAAAAGATACTCCGCGCAGCGCTCGCCGTAATAGCTCCAGCCGAGGATGGTCGTGAAGCCGAAAACGGTCAGGCCGATGGCGACGACATGCTGGCCGACCCCCGGCAGCGTCCGGTCGAACGCCCCGATCGTCAGCGGGGCGCCGGTCTCGCAGCCTTCCGGCAAGGTGATGAGGTCGGGCCGGACGAAGGGCTTGCAGGCCTCCGCGATAACGCTCGTCTCGGGGTTCGCGGTCGCCGTGATGATGACGAGCGCCGTGATCGAGCAGACGATGATCGTGTCGATGAACGTCCCCAGCATGGCGATCACGCCCTGATTGACGGGATCGTTGTTGCGCGCCGCCGCGTGGGCGATCGGGGCCGAGCCCTGCCCGGCCTCGTTGGAGAAGATCCCGCGCGCGACTCCCTTTTGCATGGCGAGCAGAAGCAGACCGCCGATGAAGCCGCCTTTGGCCGCGTCATACCCGAACGCGTTGGAGAAAATCGACGCGAAGGCGGCGGGAACCGCGTCCGCGTTCATGATAATCACGATCACGCCGGCGGCGAGATAGCCGGCGGCCATGGTCGGCACGAGGCCCGAGGCGACGTTCGCGATGCGCTTGATGCCGCCGAGAATGACCGCCGCGGCGCCGGCCGCGAGAACAGCGCCCGTGAGATAAGGCGCGACGCCGTAATTGGCGTTGAGCGCATCGGCGATCGAATTCGCCTGGATCGAAGCGCCCGTGCCCCAGGAGGCGAAGACGCCGAAAAACGCGAAGGTGGCGCCGAGCCAGGCCCAGCGGCGGCCCATGCCGTTGCGGATATAATACATCGGTCCGCCGACGTGGCGCCCGTCCGCGTCCACCTCGCGAAAATTCACCGCGAGCACGCCCTCGGCGAATTTCGAGGCCATGCCCACGAGCGCTGTCACCCACATCCAAAAGACCGCGCCGGGCCCGCCGATGGCGATGGCGACCGCGACGCCGACGATATTGCCGGTTCCGATGGTCGACGAAAGGGCGGTCATGAGGGCGCCGAAGGGCGAGACGTCGCCTTCCTCGTTCTTGTGGCCCCGGCTCTGGAAAAGCTGGCCGATTGCGAAGGGCGTCTTGAGGATCGGCATGAAGCCGAGCCGCACCATGAGATAGAGGCCTGTTCCGAGCAGCAGAAGCAGAACCGGCGGATAAGGAATATTGTCGGCGCCCCAGACGAGTCCGTTGGTGAACTGGATGATTTCGACCACGAAAGAGACCCCGCTATTCGCTGACGCCCGAATTCGTTTGCGTTGTCCCGGGCTTGGGAGGGCGCGGACCGCAAAACGGCTGCGCTGAAGGACGATCGCGCGAGATTAAGCGTTACGCCATGGCTCTGTCCAGACGGGCCCCGGGTCGGCCTTTCGAAAGAGGGCGGGCGCAACCCCCCGCCAGCGACGGTCAGCCCGCGGCGCTCGCGACAACGCGCAGTTTCTGCGCGCTCTCTTTATGGTGTCTGCGGATGAAGTCGCGGACCTTGGGCTGGATTTCGTTGCGCCAGCGCGAGCCGTTGAAGACCCCGTAATGGCCGACGCCCGGCTGGATGTAGTCCATCTGCATGTCGTCCGGAATGTTGGCGCAGAGTTCGTGGGCGGCCTGGGTCTGGCCGATGCCGGAAATGTCGTCGTTTTCGCCCTCAACCGTCAGGAGCGCGATGTCGCGGATCGCCTGCGGCCTGACGGGCCGGCCGCGATGCATGAACTTCCCGTCCGGGAGCGAGTGTTCCTGGAAAACCTCGCGGATCGTCTGGAGGTAAAACTCCGCCGTCATGTCGAGGACGGAAAGATACTCGTCGTAAAAGGCGCGGTGCTTGTCCGCGCTGTCGCCGTCGCCCTTCACGAGGTCTTCGAAGTAGTCGTAATGGGCGTTGACGTGACGGTCGGAATTCATCGACAGGAAAGAGTAGAGCTGCACAAAGCCCGGATAGACGCGGCGAAAGACCCCCGGATAGGGGGCGGGCACCGTGAAGATCATGTTCCGTTCGAACCACTCGTAGGAGCGCTCCTTCGAGAGGATGTTGGGCACCGTCGGCGATTTGCGCGTGTCGATGGGGCTTCCCATGATCGTAATCGACTGCGGGCGATCAGGATCCTCGGCCTCAGCCATCACCGCCGCCGCGGACAGCAGCGCCGGCCCCGGCTGACAGACGGCCACGGCGTGCGCGCCGGGGCCGATCACCCTTATGAATTCGATCAGGTAGTCGACGAAATCATTGAGGTCGAAACGGCCGGCGCTGACCGGCGCCATTCGGGCGTCGGCCCAGTCGGTGATGTAGACCTCGTGCTCGGGCAGCATCGCCTCGACCGTGCCGCGCAACAGCGTCGCGTAATGGCCGGACATGGGCGCGACGATCAGGACCCTGGGGTCGCCGGTCGGCGCGCCGTGTCGACGGAAGTGCACCAGATTGCAGAAATCTTTCTTGAACACGACTTCCGGCTCGACGGCCGCGACAGTCCCGTTGCAGACGGTCTCGTTTATGCCCCATTCGGGCTTCGGATAACGCCGCGTCATGTTCTCGAATACGTCCAGCGCCGCCGCGCTGGTGCGGGCGAGCCAGCTGTCGGCCACGGGATTGAGGGGCGAGCGCCAGGCCCGCGCTCCGAACCCAGCGAAGATGCGCGCCGGCGTCAAAGCGGCGTAACCGAGCTCATAAGCGGTGTAAAGCATGACCCCTCTGTACTCCTACCTGAACAAAATCGCGTATTGGACTTATAGGTAATTGCGATTCTGCGTCGCACCATGCCACACAACACAGCCGCCTCGCAAATCCTTCGTGCAGCAGGGGCGAATCCTGGACCAGCTTGCTGAATATATTCAAAATTTCAGCCAGGCGGACGCTGCTCTCCGCAATCTCTCGCGCCGGGGTTCAAATTCGCCGGCGCAGCAAAGCGGCGAGTTCGGCCGGGCCGACGGAGTCCTTGATCGCGTAAGTCGGCCGTCCCTCGCGGTCGACGAGATAGAAAAAGCTCGTGTGGTCCATGGTGTAGCCGAGCGCCGATTCAGGGAGCGGCGATTTTTTCGCATAAACCTTGAACGAAGCCCGCGCCGCATCAATGCTCTCAACGTCGCCGGTCAATCCGATGAAGGCGTCGTGAAACGATGAAAGATAGGTCTTCAGCGCCGCGGGGGTGTCGCGCTCGGGGTCGACGGTGATGAAAATGGGCTGCAGCCCTTCCAGCTCCCGCTCGCCCAGTTCATTCAGCGCCGCGCTTAATACGCCGAGGGCCATCGGACACACGTCGGGACACGTTGCGAAGCCGAAATAAACGATGCCCGTGCGCCCTTCGAGGTCCGACGAGCCGTAGGGATCGCCATTGTGGTCGATCAGTTCGAACTCCCCCGTAAACTGGTCGCTGAGGCGGATGAGGGCCCCGTCGGCGGCGGGCGGATCGGCCCTGTCCGCGCAGGCGGCGAGCGCAAGGGCCGCTAGGATGGGAGCAGCGAGGCGGCGCGGGCGACGTTTGTTCATGAAGCGTTCTCGACCAGCTTAAGCCCGGCTGAGCGTCTCGGACGGCCCGGGACGCATCGCCGGCGGGGCTTGCACATCTATATGCCGCCGATTGCGACAGGTTCAAACCGCCGCCCCCTGCGCTTTTTGACGCGAACACCAACGAATGCAAGGACCACGACCGTGCCCAAGACCAACGACGCCGCATTCGCGGAAAACACCCTCCAAGCGCTGAGCGGACATGTCCGGCTGCGAACCCTGACGACGCTGCGCTGGCTGGCGGTCGCGGGCCAGACATCGGCGATCTTCTTCGTGCATTTCGGGCTTGGCTTCCCGATCGCGCTGGGGCTCTGCCTCGCGGTGATCGCTGCGAGCGCCTGGCTCAACCTGTTCGTCGCGTTCCGCTTCTCGCCCCAGCGGGTCCTGAGCGACCGCGAGGCGAGCGCTTACATCGCCTTCGACATCGTTCAGCTATGCGCGCTCCTGGCGCTGACGGGCGGTCTTTTCAATCCCTTTTCGGCGCTGATCATCGCGCCGGTCACGATCGCCGCCAGCCTGCTTCCGTTCCGTTTGACGGCCATAGTCGCGGGTCTCGCCATCGCCGGCATCAGCGTCATCGCGCTCGTCCATCTTTCCCTGCCCTGGCGCGCCGACGAGCCGATCGACCTTCCGGGGATATACAAGGCCGGCGTGTGGACGGCCCTCAGCCTGTCGGTCATGTTTTTCGCGCTTTACGCGCGCCGGATCGCGGCGGAATCGGAACAGATGAAAAGCGCGCTCGCCGCGACCCAGCTCGTGCTTTCGCGCGAGGAGCGCCTCGCGGCCCTCGGCGGGCTCGCGGCGGCGGCGGCCCACGAACTCGGCACGCCGCTGGCGACGATCCAGGTGACGGCCAAGGAAATGGCGCGCGAGCTAAAGGACGAAGGCGGTTACCTCGCCGAAGACGCGGATCTCCTTGTCAGTCAGGCGGAACGCTGCCGCGATATCCTGAGCCGTCTCTCCGAAGGCGGCGGCGAGCCCGACGCGATGCTCGAAAAGCTGTCGGTCGACGCGCTCCTGCGCGAGGCGGCGAGCCCGTTTCTCGACCAGCAGGGCGCCCCCGCGATCATTTTCGAGATCATCCCGGAGAGCGAGGAGGCCCAGAATTTCCAGCTGCGCCGCCAGCCGGAGATCCTCTACGGGCTTCGCAATTTCATTGAGAACGCGGTCGAATTCGCCCGTTCCAAGGTTCTTCTGACCGCCGCGTGGGACGCGGAGAAGCTGATGATCACCATCCATGACGACGGCGACGGCTTCTCCCAGGACATTCTCGCGCGGCTTGGCGAACCCTATGTCGGCGGGCGCACCGGCGTCAGGCGCAAACGCGGCATGGGGCTCGGCTTTTTCATATCGAAGACCCTTCTGGAGCGGACCGGGGCGACGATCAGCTTCGACAATCAGAAATGGCGCGACGACAGCCGAGTCTCCGGGGCCTGGGTCTGCGTCGTCTGGCGGCGAAGGGATGTCGAAATTGCCGCACCTTAGTTGAAACGCAGATCCCCCGGCGGCACAAGCGGCGTATAGCTGACATGAAAACGACATGAACCTTGTGGGCGCGTATTCGCTCGCGCCGCCCGCGTAGCAAGAGAGTTACGAAAGTCATGACCGAAGCCCAGGCCGCCCTCCTTCCGGACGACGCCAGTCTCCTGATTGTCGACGACGACGAACCCTTCCGCAACCGGCTCGGCCGAGCCATGGAAAAGCGCGGCTTCGACCTGACCATCGCCGGCGGTGTTCAGGAGGCGCTTGGTCACGTGAAATCCAGCCCGCCGGCCTTCGCCGTCGTCGATCTGCGCCTTGAGGATGGCGACGGGCTTGAAGTGGTGAACGCGATCCATGAAAGGCGCGACGATTGCCGCGTCGTCATGCTGACCGGCTACGGCAACATCGCCACCGCCGTCGCCGCCGTCAAAGCCGGCGCGATCGACTATCTCTCGAAGCCGGCCGACGCCGACGACGTCGAAAAGGCGCTTCTCGCCGAACCGGGCGAGCGCCCGAACCCGCCGGAAAATCCGATGTCCGCCGACCGCGTGCGCTGGGAGCACATTCAGCGCGTTTATGAGCTTTGCGACCACAACGTTTCGGAGACGGCGCGCCGTCTCGGCATGCACCGGCGCACGCTGCAGCGCATCCTCGCCAAACGCGCGCCGCGCTGACGCAATCGTCAGACGCCCGCTGCTTGTGGGAAAGTTTAGCGTTCGTTAACGTCACCAGCGGGCAAGTAAGATTTGTCGGGGGCGTTTCGAAATGGTGGAGAACACGCGGCGCTTTATCGTGATCGCGGTGCCGGGCACGCAGCTCGGGCAGAAAAACGGCGAACCTGACTTCAGCGACTGGTTCGACACCTGTCGCGACCTCGAAGACACGCTCAACACGCAGCTTGTCGCAAACAGCGCCGCCAGCGGTTCGGTCGAAGTCGATATACGCTGCTTCGCCTGGACCCGAAAAAACAACCAGATCGACCGGGAGAAGGCGGCCGAAGACCTCGCCGAGATCATTGCGTCCTGGGGCGACAAAGCAAAGCTGGCGGCGGCCCTGAAAGCCCACTGCAAAGCCCGGCCCGGACAAGTGATTTCCGCGGCCTCTGATTCAAAGACCGATTTCATCCTTCTGGGTCACAGCCACGCCGGCAATGTGATTGTCGATGCCATTAAAAATCTCGGCGAACGGGGAAAGCTGGATCAGATCCCCCGGTTCAAGGGATGTCTGACCGTCGGCGCGCCGTTCTTCAGGCTCAATCCGGGCTGGTTCCAGCGCAAACTCGGCCCGCGCAGTTTCCGTCTTCCGTTTCTTCGGTTCGATCCGAGCACATTCGCGCCGCGCAATATTGAGGCGTTGTTCTTCACGGGCCTCCTGGTCGTCGTCACCGGAATCCGGCAGTTCCGCTGGGACGGGCTTACGGGTTTCCTGCAATGGCCGGAGTCAAAATCGGTGGCGGAGGCGGGCAGAACCGTTTTTCCGCCCCTCGACGCATGGGTATCAGGCTTCGTCAACAACGCCCTCTTCTGGTTCGCCGCATTCATCCTCGTTTTCTTTTTCGGCGTCTGGGGAATGAGCCGGGATATCTATCTGCGCGCGCGCAATCGCCGCCGCGATCAGATCTATGCGGATTATCCAGACCATCTCATCGTTTATGACAATCGCGACGAGGCCGTCGACCTCCTGTCCAGGGCCAATGCGGCGAAGCGGACGCGGGCAAGAGAACTCGCCGCCGCAACGTCGGAGCATGCGCGCCTGTTCATCGTATTCTCGGCGCTGACGACAGCCAATGAACAGCTCGAGCGATCGAAGACCTTTTTCAAGCGGATGGCGCGCGATCCCCACTGGATCGGCGTCGGCCTCTTTATTGTCTTTCTCGCGGGAGTTATCGCCGAAATCTTCGATTACCCCGGTCTCGCCAGATTATCGAACGTTGCGTACCAGAGAGCGCGCGCGTTCGTGGACACAGATTATTACGTCGCCTTCGGGTTCGTCCTGATCGGGGTTTTTATCTTATTGCTCGTTCAAGTCCTCCAGTTGAGGGTCGACGATCGCTTTAAAGGCCGGCTCGAGAAGCTTTTCGGCAATCTCGTCGACGCCAACATCTTCGGCAGCTCCCATGATCGGGTCGAAGGCGTCTCGGGCGGCGACGACGCGCGACGCATTCCGCATCCGAAACTCGTCCAGCGCGCTCTCGACGCCGTCGTCACCCGCCAGCAATGGGAAAGCCGGGAGAAGGCGTCCTCCGCAGGCGCCGCCGCCGCCGACGAATTCGAAAGGATTTTCAACAAGGCGGCGGATCTTTTCAAAGGCGCCAGGAAACCAGCGCGCAAGGCGCTCGAAGAATTCAGAAATCTCTTTAACGCCTATTTGGAAGGCCGGTCGGCAACCCACAATGCTTATTTCCAGAGCGCGACTTACAAGCTTTTTCTGGCCAAGCAGATCGCCGCGATGCTGGGCGCGAAAGTTCGCCTGACGGACAAATTCGACGCGGCGTTGAAACGCAGCCTCGCTGAGGACGGCGTGCTCCTGCCCGTGCGGCGGAGCGACGTTCCCGACGGCGGCGAAGACCTTGGCATGTTCATCAGATCGCGCGGCGTGCTCACGCTCGACGATCTGGAAGACAATCAAGAACTTCTTGACGACTTCAAGATCTGGCGGACCTGGTCAGGCGGCGCCGATCCCGCGGCGACCGGAGCGCGACATTCCCGCGCTGAGCGCCGAAGCGTTTAGTTTGCGCGGCGAGGCGAACGCCCGGATATTGACGCCCCGCAACCCGTCCCGAATGTTCGGGGAACGAAACAGCAGCCAGGGGCTCAAAAAATGCGTTACCTGAAAATCGCCGCGATCGCCGCGGCGTCCCTTCCGCTCGTGCTCAGCGCGCGCGCAGCGGAGATCGACATCCCCTATGAGAAATTCACGCTCGACAACGGGCTGACCGTCATCGTCCATGAAGACCGCAAGGCGCCCGTCGTCGCCGTCTCGGTCTGGTACAAGGTCGGCTCGAAGGACGAGCCGGAGGGCAAGACCGGCT
>CAZBOC010000098.1:0-9558 GCA_964493225.1 uncultured Caulobacterales bacterium
GATGCGGAAATAGGCCTACCCGACCATCGGCGATTTCACGCCTTCAGGAACATAGACGAAGGTGCCGTCCGAGAAGACCGCAGAATTGAGCGTCGCAAAGAAGTTGTCAGATGTTGGAACGACCGTGCCGAGATATTTCCGCACGAGGTCGGGATGCTCGCGCACGGCCTCGGAAATCGACATGAAAATGACGCCGGCATTTTCGAGTTCCTTCTTGAACGTGGTCGCGACCGAGACGCTGTCGAAGACGGCGTCGACGGCGACTTTCGGCGCACCGCCATTTTGTCCGTCGGCGTTGCGTCCTTCCGCGGCGGAAGCCGCCGCGCCCTTCACGCCGAGAAGAACTTCCGCCTCTTTCAGGGGAATGCCGAGTTTTTCGAAATCCTTGAGGATTTCCTCCGGCACGTCGTCAATGGATTCATATTTCGATCCCGACTTCGGCGCGGCGTAGTAATAGTGGTCCTGATAATTTATGGGCGGATAATTGACCATAGCCCACTCTGGCTCGTCCATGGTCAGCCAGCGCTCGAACGCTTTCAGCCGCCATTCAAGAAGCCATTCCGGCTCCTCTTTTTTGGCGGAGATGAAGCGCACCGTATCCTCGTTGAGGCCTTTCGGCGCTTTTTCCGTCTCGATGTCCGTCGTGAATCCATATTTGTAGTTTTCGAGCGACTTCGCCGTCTCGATGGTTTCACGGTCGATCGTTTCTTTTACCTGGCTCATGATAATGCTGTCCCAATTTGCTTGGCGAGAATCACTTCGATGTCCGCTCCGGCGATGCGATCCCGCGCGATTGCCTGTTATTCATCCGATTGCGCCCCTTCGTTGACGGCCGTCTCGTCGGGAAACGACGTCAAAATGAGTCGATCGGCGTCCCGCTCGCCCATGACAGGCTTTGCGTCACAGTCCGCCCCGAGAAGCCTTCCGCGGAAGTCGGAAAAAACCTCCATAGACCGGCTCTCACACCGTCCGTACGCTTCCCGGTCGTTGATCCTGATCCGCGTGTCCGCACATCCGCTCATGCAGCCCTCGCCTTCACTCTCTCATACGCTTCGCACCAGGCCTGGATGAACGCTGCGGCGTCTTGCTCTCCCGAACTCCACCCGAGAGAGACGCGAAGCGCGCTGGAGGCTTCTTCGTCGCTCGCGCCCATGGCCTTCAGGACGTGGCTCGCCCTGACCTTGCCGGAGGAACACGCGGAGCCTGAAGAGACTGCAATCCCGGCGAGATCCATCGCCATCAATTGCGTCCCGGCGGAAAATCCGGGCGCCGAGAAACACAGCGTGCCCGGCAGTCGCGCTTCGTCCGCGCCCCAGACCGCGCATCCGCGCTCCAGGACGGCGGCTTCCATTCGATCGCGCAAGGCGCTGATGTCGCCGGCGCGGGCGAGACTGTCGGCGGCGAGGTCGCAGGCGAGGCCCAGCCCGGCGATGGCGGGAGCGTTGGTCGTGCCGGCGCGGCGGTTCATCTCCTGCCCGCCGCCGCACAGGACTGGCTTGAGCGGCAGGTTCGGCGAAACGACCAGCGCGCCGACGCCAAGGGGGCCGCCGAACTTATGGCCCGTCAGGCTCATCATGTCGGCGCCCAGCATCACGAAATTGACCGGGATCTTACCGACCGCCTGGGCCGCGTCGACGAATACGAGCCCGCCCGCATCGTGGACGATCCGCGCCGCTTCGGCGACGGGCTGGATGACGCCGGTCTCGTTGTTGGCGAGCATGAGGCAGACGAGAAACGGAGCGCCGCAACCCGCCTCCAGCCGGCGCTCGAGCCAGTTGAGATCGACGACGCCGGACGGCTTCGCCGGGATCGTCTCGATCGGCAGTCCCGTCGCTTCGGCGTTGGCGCCGACGGCCGCGTGCTCGACCGCGCCGACGAAAATCCGCTGCACGTCGGCGACGCCGTTGAGGGCGTAATGGATCGCTTCGGTCCCCCCGCTCGTGAAGACGACGCCGTTCACCGGCGCGTTCACGAGGCGGCGAACCTGTTCTCGCGCTTCCTCGACGATACTGTGGACGGCGCGGCCTTCGGCGTGCGCCGACGACGCATTGCCCGGCAGAGCCAGCGTGCGGGCGACCGCCTTGACGACTTCAGGGCGCACCGGCGCCGTCGCATTATGATCAAGGTAATGCCGCATCATTCCGCGACCTCCGTCGGCGCTTCCGAAAGCGGGGGTCCTTCGCGCCGCGAGGGCTGATTGACCCCCGCCATGCCCAGAACACGCCGCTCTACGACATCTTCAAGCGTCGCGGCGTTCAGAAAGATCTCAATATGCCGCCCGAGTTCGTCCCACAGGTCATGGGTCAGACAGCGCGCCGATTTGCCCTGGCAACCGCTGGCCGCGCCGGGCGTGCAGGCGGTCGTCCGGATCTGCTCGTCGACGGCGGCGACGATTTCGCCTATGCGCACCGAGGCGGGATCCTCGGTCAGACGATAGCCGCCGGAGACGCCGCGCGCGCTTTCCACCAGACCGGCGCGGCGAAGCTTTGAGAACAGCTGCTCAAGGTATGAAATCGATATCCCCTGCCGCAGGGCGATCTCGGAAATGGCGACCGGCGCGCCGCGCGAAAACGCCGCGAGATCCGCCAGCGCCGTGACCGCATATCGCCCTTTCGTTGTGAGTTTCATCCGCTCCCGCCTGTTGCTTCCGCGTCGCCTTGCGCCTGAGCAAATGCGCCGCCTTCTGTTGCCGAAACGCCTCGGCTGGACGGAATTTTTTCCGCAGGCGCCGGATCCGTGCTATGGGCCGCGCTTTCCATTTCCGCCTGAAGCGAAAATAGGAAAGTCGACCATTATGGTCAACATTAACGGAGTGCGGGATTTCGCCCCGGTGTCGGGGGCGCTCAGAGAGAACCTGCATATCCCACGGCTGCGCTCGGATTTAGGGGGCGGCCGCCGACAAAGAGGAAAGTCTATGCCAGAAGTCATTTTCGCCGGACCAGAGGGCCGCCTTGAGGGGCGCTACCAAAAAGGCCGCGGCGACACCCCCCCGATCGCGCTGATTCTTCATCCCCATCCTCTCTTCGGCGGAACGATGAACAACCGCGCCTGCTATGAGATGTACAATCTTTTCGCGCGCAAGGGGTTTTCAGTGCTGCGGTTCAATTTTCGGGGTATCGGACGCAGCCAGGGCGAATATGACCAGGGACAGGGCGAGCTCGCCGACGCAGCGACGGCGCTTGATTACCTGCAGTCCATGAACACGAACGCGCCATTCGCCTGGGTCGGCGGGTTCTCCTTCGGCTCCTGGATCGCCATGCAGCTTTTGATGCGCCGCCCGGAAATCGCCGGCTTCATCTCCGCATCGGCCGCGGCCAATCTCTATGATTTCTCGTTCCTCGCACCCTGCCCGTCCTCGGGAATCGTCATCCACGGAGAAAAAGACAAAATCTGCTCCCCGGAGGAAACCCGCGCCATGGTCGAACGGACGCGCACGCAAAAGGGGCGCAGGATCGAATTCAGCGTTCTGCCGGGAGCGGACCACTTTTTCGAATCGCAGATGGATGAATTCATCGCGATGGCCGAGGCTTACCTCGACGAACGCCTCGCGCACGACGAACCCGAAGGTCCGTATTTCGAGGAATGATGGCAAGCGTCATGGGGCGGGCGAAGTTCTTTACCCAATTGGTTTCGTCGCGCCGCGGCGGCGGCGACCGCGGCGCGACGTTCTCGGAGCAGCCCTGAAATGGATGGGCTGAGGCCGGCCCCGGAGATCGGGGATCACCCCCTTGATCAATTGGCCTATTGCCTGGCCGCCGGGCGCGGCGGCGCGCGGACGGCGATCGTCACCATCGTCGGCGTCGTGGAGCGCGCCTCCCGCAATCTCGGCGCCCACATGATCGTGCGCGAGGACGGCGCCTACGCCGGCTCGGTCTCGAGCGGCTGCGTGGACGCCAATGTGGCCGCGGTCGCCCTGGAGGCGCTCGCCGCGCGCGAGGCGCGCCGCCTTAAGCTCGGGGCCGGATCGGGCTTCATCGACATCAAGCTGCCCTGCGGCGGAGGCGTTGATCTCCTGATCGTACCGGACCCTGACCCCGGCGCCCTTGAGGACGCGCATCGCCGACTGCGCCGGCGCCGGCCGGCGGCGCTCGCATTCTCGACCGAGGGCGTCGAGGTCCGGCGCGATGCAGGCCCCGTTACGAACTGGGTCGGCGACCGCTTCGTGCGCGCCTACCGCCCCCGATTGCGGCTCGCCCTGGCCGGCCGCGGCCCGGAGCTCACGGCCTTTTGCCGGATTGCCTGCGCGGCGGGCTTCGAGGTCGCGGCGTTCAGTCCGGACGCCGCCGATGTCGGTCATTGCCGGTCCCTCGGAGCTGAAGCCGGCGCCTTGTCCTCGCCGGAGGCCGGCGCCGAACTCGGGCTCGACCCATGGTCCGCTCTCGTTCTTCTGTTCCATGACCATGACTGGGAGCCGGCGCTGATCGAACGCGGGCTCGACAGTCCCGCATTCTACATCGGCGCCCTCGGCAGCCGGCGCACGCAGGCGGCGCGTCTGGAAATGCTCCTGGCGCGCGGGACGCCCGTCGAAGACCTCGAACGCGTGCGCGGCCCCATCGGGCTCGTCCCTTCCATGCGAGACGCTTCGATGCTGGCGTTGTCGGCCCTCGCGGAAATCATCGACGTTTTTCAGGGGGCCGCGCGAGGATGACCGTCGGGGCCGCCGCCCTGCTTCTTGCAAGCGGCCGGTCGGCCCGTTTCGGCGATCAGGACAAGCTGCTCGCCGACCTCGACGGCGCGCCGGTCGCTTCGCGCGCCGCCGCCGCTGCGCGCGAAGCGGAACTCTTCCCCCGTTTCGCCGTCGTCGCACAGGGCTCGGCCGCCGTCGGCGAGATTTTTTCCGCATACGGCTGTTCCATCATTGAAAACGCCCGCCCCGAAGCCGGCATGGGCGCAAGCCTCGCCCTCGGCGCGCACCAGGCCCTCGCGTCGGGCGCGCGGGCGTGCGTCGTCCTCCTCGCGGACATGCCGATGGTCACGCCCCGGACATTGCAGATGCTGGCGCGCGCCGGGGCAGAGCGCGACGCCGTTCTGAGCTTCGACGGCCGCAGGCGAAGTCCGCCCGCATGCTTCAGCGCGACGGCGCTCCGCACACTGACCGGGCTTTCGGGGGACAAAGGCGCGCGCGGGATGCTGGCCTCGCTCGGCGGCGCGGGACTGGCGCGCGTTCGGCCAACGGAGCTTTTCGATATTGATACGCAGGAGGATCTCCGATCGGCGGCCGCGCTGCTCCGAAAGAGAGGAGAATAGGCGGCCAGGCGGGGCCGCGAAGATGGAAACCAGACGCCGGCCGACGTTTCGGCGAGGCTCCGCCGGATGAAGCGAAGGCCCTACGGCGGCGGCAAACGAACTGTCGCCACGAGCCCGCCCTCGGAACCGTTCGCGAGATCGAGGCTTCCGCCGGCGGATTCAACGAGCGTGCGCGCGATGGCGAGCCCGAGACCCGCCCCGCCCGTGTTGCGCGAGCGAGAGTTTTCGCCGCGATAAAAGGGCTCGCTCAGCCTCTCGATGCGCCCCTCGGGGGCGCCCGGGCCGTCGTCGCGGATCGTAATGCGCGCTTCATCGCCGCTCCGCGCCAAGGCGATCCTCGCCGCGCCGCCGTATTTGACCGCATTGTCAACCAGATTGGTCAGCGCCCGCTGAAGCGAAAGCCGGCTGCCGCGTATCTCTATCCGGCCCGCGGTTCCCTCAACACTGACGGAACCGCCGCTTTCGGCGAACGCCGCGGCCAGGTCGCCGACAAGGGCGTCGATGTCTGTTTCGCTGACGCTGTCGGCTTCTTCGTCGTCGCTACGGCCGGCCCCCTGGCGGGCGAAAAGAAGCGTGTCGTCGATCAGCGCGGACATTTCGTCAATGTCGGCGATCGCCTTCTTGCGCTGGTTCGCATCGTCGATGTCGTCGATCCGCAGACGCAGGCGGGTGAGGTAAGTGCGGTAGTCGTGGGCGACGGCGGCGAGCGCGACGGTGCGTTCCGCGACGAGTTTTTTCAGATCCCGCTGCATGGCGTTGAAGGCGCGGGCAAGCTCCCGCACGGGCTTCGGCCCGCTCTCCTCGATCGCCGGCGCATACAGATCGGTCGCGATCTGCGCGGCCGAACGGGCCATCCGGTGAAGCGGCCGCGTCGTCGCCAGCGAAGCCCAGACGAGGCCGGCGAGAAGGAGGAGACCGAGAATGCTGCTGACGACAGCCGCGACCGCGATCACCTGCTGGCGACGATATTCCGCATTCGCCTGGACTGTCAGGGCCGATCCGTCGCTGAGCCGCACGACGATAACAAATTCCGGCGGAAAGACGCGCGCTCCCGTCCCCGACGACGGACCGAATATGCGCCGGGGTCTGCGCGCGTAGACGGCGAATTCGAGCCCCTCGAAGGCTCGTTCATAGGCCATGATTATCGGGCGGTAGGACGGCAGTCGACTGAGCGACGCCTCGCCGCTCTCACGATATTTCGGCGAAAGCGTGAAAACGAGGAAGGGCGAGGAGACCGCGCGCAGGATTTCGCGCCGCGCCTCGGGCGGCGCGCGATCGACGAGGCGCGTCGCAGAGGCGATCTGGTCCACAAGCACGGGACGCGAAGGCTGGCCCAGTTCGTACGACCGCAGCACATAAGTCGCTCCGGCCAGCGTCATCTGGAGTCCGATCAGCACGGCGAGCGCGATGATGAGAACTCTGAGGCCGGCTCCACCCGAAAGCGTCATCGCGGGCTTCCCCGTCCGACGCCCGCCGCGAAAAGGTATCCGCCCCCCCGCACCGTCTTGATCAGGACCGGCGCGCGCGGATCATCGCCCAGCTTGCGCCGCAGCCGCGAGAGCTGAACGTCGACGGCGCGATCGACGGTCGCGGTCGCCTCGCCGCGGGTCCAGTCAAGAAGCTGATCGCGGCTGAGGACGCGCCGCGGATGTCGGACAAAAGCTTCAAGCAGGGCGAACTCGCCGCTCGACAGGGAGACCGGCGCGCCGTCCGGAGCGAACAGCGACCGGTCAGCCAGATTAAGGCGCCACCCGGCGAAGACCAGCACGTCCTCGTTATCGTCCGTATCAAGCGTTTCCGCGTCCAGCGTCTGGCGGGCCTTGCGCCGCCGGCGCAGGACCGATCGGATCCGCGCGACCAGCTCGCGCGGATTGAAGGGCTTGGCGAGATAATCGTCGGCCCCGATCTCCAGGCCGACGATCCGATCGACATCTTCTCCCTGTGCGGAAAGAATGATGATCGGCGGCCCGTCCTCGGCGGTCACCCGGCGACAGATCGAAAGCCCGTCTTCGCCAGGCATCATCAGATCGAGTACAATCAGATCGACCCTTCCTTGCGCCATCAGCGCGTCGAGCGCTGCGCCGCCGTCGCAGGGCGCCGGCCGAAACCCCTCTTTTTCCAGCCTCGCGGCGACAAGTTCGCGGATTTCCGCATCGTCTTCCACCACCGCGACGACGGGGGCCGGCGGATCTTCAGTAGTTTGCGTCATGTCTGCTCCCCTAACGCGCAAAAATGTCTTCGGCGCAACGCATTGTAACGCATTGTTGCAGCGCCCGGCCAATGCGGCGCGCGCCCGACACAAACCGTTACCTGCCGATCATTGGCCTGCAAAATTTCAATCCCATGTTCGCTTCCGTCGGCGACGGCCAGGACGGTCGCGCCTAACCCGAAAAGAAGGAATACCGATATGAAACACCTCCTGATAGCCGCCGCAGTTCTGATCACGCCGTCCCTCGCCGCCGCCGAAGCGCAACGCGGCGACCGCGCGCTCAACCTGTCGACCTACCTCGCCGGCGCGGAAAAGCGCTTCGCCAAGGCTGACGCCGACGGCGACGGGGCGGTGACCCGCGAGGAATACGCCAACCTTCGCCTCGCAGAGTTCGACCAGGTCGACCGCAACGGCGACGGCGTCATCTCGCGCGGCGAACTGCGCGGACTTAAAGACGCCGACATCTCCACCGGACTGACGCGCGAGCAGTTCGAAACGCGCATTGATAATCAGTACACCAAACTTGTGGACGACGCCGAGACGGTCTCGATCGAACGTTATCTCGAGGCGAGCGAAGACCTCTTTGCTGCAGCCGACCGGAACGACGACGGCCTGATTACGCGGGGCGAGCTCCGCGGCCTGTCGAAAGTGTAACGCAACCATCTCGAGGGAAAGGAAAGGACGCCATGACACGCACCAAGGAAATTCTCGCCGTCGCAATCCTCGTTCTCGCGGGCGCAGACGCCGCCGCGGCCGAGGACCCGGGCGAGCGCGCCGCGCAGGCGCTTGAAAGAGCGGACGCGGACGGCGACGGCGCGGTTTCGCGCGATGAACTGACAGCCTGGCGCGAGGAGATCTTCGCCCGCCTCGACCGCAATGGCGACGGGGCGCTCGACGACGGCGACCGCCGCGGCCGCGGGGCGCGTCTCATCGGCGCGCGCATCGATGAACTCAAGCAGAGCTTCGACACGAACGGCGACGACTCGCTTTCGAAAGCCGAATTCGTCGGCGGACCAACCTCGTTCTTTGATTTCGCAGACGGCGACGGCGACGACGTGGTCACGAGCGAGGAACTCAAGGCGGCGCGCGCCGACGCCGCCTCGTTTTCGGGATCGGATCAGCCCTAGTCCCTGAACGATCCGACCCCCGAAGTCGGCGGCGCGCGCCTCACCGCCCAAATGCGCGCCCCTTCCCGACGCGCCGAGTAACGCGCCGCCGACGCCTTCTCTCCGCCCCCTTTCACCGCCCACGGGACGCAGCCAGCCATGGAAGAGACGCTTCGCAGCCCACAGTTTTTCGCCTTCGTTATTCTCGCCGTCCTCGCCGAATGGACGCTACGGCGCTCGCTCGGCCACGCCTATGACGCCAGGGCCGCCGGCGCTTCGTTCGCCGTCGCGCTCGGCCAGGGCGTCGCCGGCGGCCTTGGCGCGCTTGTGATCGTCCCGGTCTATCTCGGCGTCTGGGAGCTCGCCCCCATTCGCCTGCCGACGGACGACTGGCGCGTATGGGCCGCCGGCTTTTTCCTCATGGAATTCGCCTATTACTGGATGCACCGCTTCAGCCACACGGTGCGCTGGCTCTGGGCGACTCACGCCGTTCATCATTCCGCTGAAGAATTCACCCTGCCGGCGGCGATCCGCCTCGGCTGGACCGGTCTTGTCTCGGGCGGCTGGCTGTTCTTCACGCCGGTGATCGCCCTCGGCTTCCATCCGCTCGTCGTCGTCATCCTGCTCGGCGCCAACCTCAAGTACCAGTTCCTTCTCCACACAGAGCTTTTTGGCCGCCTCGGCCCGCTTGAGGCGGTCTTCAACACGCCCTCCCACCACCGTATCCATCACGCTTCGAACCCACGTTATCTCGACCGGAATTTCGGCGGCGTCTTGATCATTTTCGACCGGCTGTTCGGCACGTTCGCCGAGGAGGATCCGGCCGAGCCCTGCCGCTACGGCCTGACGGAGCCGTTGCGGTCATACAATCCCTTCGTCATCGCCCTGCACGAATGGGCCCGGATGGCGCGCGAGGTCGCGTCCGCGCGGGGCGTTCGCGCACGAGCGCGCGCGCTTTTCGGCCGACCGGGCTCGGTCTGCGTTGGCGGGGGCGTC
>CAZBOC010000099.1:0-9482 GCA_964493225.1 uncultured Caulobacterales bacterium
GACGTTGAAGGAGAACCGCCCCGGCTTGTAACCACGCGCCTTCGCCTCCGGCAGGCCGGCGAACCATTCGCGGATCGGCGTGAAGGCCCCGGTATAGGTCGCCGGATTCGATCGCGGCGTTCGCCCGATCGGGGATTGATCGATGTCGATGACCTTGTCGAGTTCCTCAAAGCCCTCGATCTTGTCGCACGCGCCCGGTGCGTCCTTCGAATTGTAGAGCCGGCGCGCGGCGGCCTTGTATAGCGTTTCAATGATCAGGGTCGACTTGCCGCCGCCGGAAACGCCTGTGACGCAGGTCAAAAGTCCGAGCGGGATCTCGGCCGTCACGTCCTGCAGATTGTTCGCGCGCGCGCCGACAACCTTCAGCATACGTTTCCTGTTGATCGGGCGGCGCGCAGCGGGCAGCGGCACCGCGCGGCGGCCAGCGAGATAATCCCCCGTCAGCGAGCCCTTCGAACCCATGATCTGGCGGGCCGTCCCCTGGGCGATGACCTTTCCGCCATGGACCCCGGCGCCCGGGCCGATGTCCACGATATGATCCGCCGTGCGGATTGCGTCCTCGTCATGTTCGACGACGAGAACGGAGTTGCCGAGATCGCGCAGTCTCTTCAGCGTTTCGAGAAGGCGCTCATTGTCGCGCTGATGCAGCCCGATGGAGGGTTCGTCGAGCACGTAGAGTACGCCGGTCAGCCCCGATCCGATCTGCGAAGCGAGTCGGATGCGCTGGCTCTCCCCGCCCGAAAGCGTGCCGGAAGACCGGCTCAGCGTCAGGTAATCGAGACCAACATTGTTGAGAAACAACAGGCGGTCGCGGATTTCCTTCAGCACACGGACGGCGATCGCGCGTTGCTTCTTCGTCAGCTTTCTTTCAAGCCCGTCGAACCATGCGCCGGCTGCGCGGATCGAGAACTGCGTCGCCTCGGAAATGCTGAGGCCGTCGATTTTCACTGATAGGGCCTCGGGCTTGAGGCGCAGGCCGCCGCAGGCCTCGCAGTCCGTCACGGACTGGAAACGGGCGAGATCTTCGCGCACCCAGGACGAATCCGTCTCGCGCCAGCGACGTTCGAGGTTCGGAATAACGCCTTCGAACGGCTTGATCGTCTCGAATTTGCGCGCGCCGTCGCTATAGAGGAACTGGATATCTTCATCGCCGGTCCCGTAAAGGATGACGTGCCGGGCGGTCTCGTCGAGATCGCCCCATTTGGCGCTCGCCTTGAAGCGGTAGTGGCGCGCGAGCGCCTCCAGCGTCTGGCGATAATAGGGAGACTGACCTTTCGACCATGGCGCGATCGCGCCTTTGAGGAGCGGCGCTTGCGGGTCCGGCGTGACGAGTTCTTCGTCAAAAATCATTTCCGTTCCGAGCCCGTCGCAGCGCGGGCAGGCCCCGGCCGGCGCATTGAACGAGAATAGCCGCGGTTCGACCTCGTCGATCGTAAAGCCGGAGACGGGACACGCGAATTTCGCCGAAAAGACGGTGCGCGCCGGAGCGCCGTTCTCGTCCTTTCGGTCCGCGCTCTCCGCGATGGCGATGCCGTCGGCGATGTCGAGCGCTGTCTCGAAGGACTCCGCGAGGCGGCTTTCAACGCCTTTCTTGACGATGATCCGGTCCACGACGACGTCGATGTCGTGCTTGATCTTCTTGTTGAGTTTCGGGACGTCGGCGATCTCGTGAAACGCGCCGTCGACTTTCACCCGCTGGAAGCCTTTCTTCAGGAGTTCGGCTAGCTCTTTGCGGTATTCGCCTTTGCGGCCGCGCACGATCGGCGCAAGCAGATAAAAGCGCGCGCCTTCCTCCTCGGCCATCAGCCGGTCGACCATTTCGGACACGGTCTGCGAGGTGATCGGCAACCCAGTGGCCGGAGAATATGGAACGCCGATGCGCGCCCACAATAGACGCATGTAGTCGTAGATCTCCGTCACCGTGCCGACCGTCGAGCGCGGATTGCGCGAGGTTGTTTTCTGTTCGATCGATATCGCCGGCGACAGCCCTTCGATCTGATCGACGTCGGGCTTTTGCATGAGTTCCAGAAACTGGCGCGCGTAGGCGGAAAGCGATTCGACGTAACGGCGCTGACCCTCCGCATAAATTGTATCGAAGGCCAGGGACGACTTTCCCGAACCGGACAATCCCGTCATGACGACGAGCTTGTCGCGCGGAATCTCCAGCGTGACGTTTTTCAGATTGTGTTCGCGCGCGCCAACGACGCGGATTGATTTCAGACTCATGTGCGGATGTACGCCTTTTGAAGCCGCGGCGGATGTGATGATCGAGCGCTGTTATAGCGCTGCGTTGACACAAAGAACAGGCTGTGAACATCTCGAGGGGGTAAAGCCAACAAGGCTCCGCGCGACGGAAGCCGTCAATTGAAATCCGAAAATTCAGGAGAGCTCCATGGCAGGCAGCGTGAACAAGGTCATTTTGATCGGCAATCTCGGCAGGGATCCGGAAATCCGTCAAACAAAGGACGGCAAACCGATCGCCAATCTCAGCGTTGCAACCTCAGAAACCTGGAAAGACCGCAACACCGGCGAGCGGCGTGAAAAGACCGAGTGGCATCGCGTCGTGATCTTCAACGAGGGCCTCTCGCGCATCGCCGAACAGTATCTGCGCAAGGGCTCGAAGGTCTATCTCGAAGGTCAACTCCAGACGCGCAAATGGCAGGACCAGAGCGGACAGGATCGCTATACGACGGAGGTCGTGCTGCAGGGCTTCAGCGGTGTTTTGACCATGCTCGACGGCCGCAGGGACGGAGGCGGAATGTCCGACTATGGAGGTTCGTCCGCGCCGGCGATCGACGATCAGGGCGGCGGGCAGTCCTTTGAACTCGATGACGACATCCCATTCTAGGCGCCGCGACCTGAGAGGTCGGGAAGGCGGCGTGATTGCACCGCATCCGAATCAGTTGTCGGGCGATGTTCGATTTTTTGTCGATAAGGGCGTCTGATCTGTGTTCTTGATGTAACAAGTCAGGCCGCAATCGAAAAAAAATGCGTATAAAGCGCAAAAAAGTGCTTATGCGGACGCTTCACGCGAGCGCTATACAGTACTTTTTTAGCAAATTGATTTATGCAAGCGTTTTACGGACTACGACTTGGAGGTAGACCATGGCGGTCAAACGCAAAACGACGAAGAAGAAAACCGCTGCGAAGAAGGCGGTGAAACGCAAGACGGCGACAAAGCGCAAAGCGGCTCCCGGGGCGAAGCGCGCGGCGACGACGAAACGAAAGACGGCGGCCAAGCGCACAACGAAGAAGAAGGCCGCCGCGAAGAAAACGGTGAAGCGCAAAACAGCGGCGAAAGCGGCCAAGAAGGCAACGAAAAAGAAGGCGGTCGGGCGCAAGACGACCAAGAAGGCCGCAGCGAAAAAGACGACGGCCAAACGCAAGACGACAAAGAAGGCCGCCGCCAAGAAGACTGCGACCAAGAAGACCGCGACCAAGAAAGCCGCAAAGCGCAAAGTCGCGGCGAAGCGCGGGACGGCGGCGACGAAGAAGTCGCCCCGCAAGGCGACGAAGCGCAAATACACGCGTCGCGCACGCGCTTGATGCGGCGCGCGAGGCGCCGTCTGAACTGGACGCGACTTTAAGGGGCGGCGTGGATTGCGCCCGACAACCCGGCCATGGGCCGGGTTTTTCTTTGCCCGGCGTCTTTCTTCGCTAAAAGCTGACGCGCCATGTCGGCGCCGCGTTCGCGCTCAGTTAAGGCCGATTTCCTTCAGCCGCCGGGCGAGGAACTCGCCGGCCGTGATGTCGGGATACTTCGCGCCGGCCCCGCGGCAGCTTTCAATACAGGACAGGGCGGCGTCAGCGCGCGCATGCATGAAGAACGGCATCGAGTATCGTGAAACGTTCGGACCCGACGGATTGACGACGCGGTGGGTCGTCGCCGGGATCACGTCGTTCGTGATGCGCGCGAGCATGTCGCCGGCGTCGACGATGAGATTGTCGCGGGCGGTCGCGACAGGCAGCCAGCGACCGTCGCGGTCGAGAAGTTCAAGCCCGGCGCCGTCGGCCGCGACAAGTATCGTGATCAGGTTGATGTCCTCATGCGGCGCCGCGCGCACTGACCGAGGGTCCGCGTCGTCCGGCACGGGCGGATAATGAAGAATGCGGAGAATTGAATCGCCTCCCCGCGTCATCGCCCGGAAGTCCCCGCGATCGACGTCGAGCGCCTGCGCGAGTGCTTCCAAAAGCGTCTGACCGGTTTCCTCCAGCTCCTTGTAAAGGCGAAGAAAAACATCACGGAAATCAGGCAGCTCCTCAGGCCAGACATTGCCGCGATCGGCGCCGCCCGACGCACCGCCTTCGCGACCGACATGCCAGAACTCCTTCAGGTCCGGCGCGGCGCAGTCCTTGGCGTGTTCTCGACCGAAAGGCGTGTAACCCCGCTGGCCGTCGCTCCCGACGCGGTACCGGTCCTTCGCCGCCGCCGGCAGCGCGAAGAATGCGGCCGCGAGACGGTAGGCCTCCGACAGGAGGCCTGTGGAAACGCCGTGGTCTTTCAGGATGACAAAGCCGAACCGTTGCAGGCCCTCCATGAGCGCCTCGATGAAGTCCTCGGCCAGCGCGCCGCCGCTTTCATAATCGGCGAGCGAAAGCTCGGGGACGGATGTCGGGAGCAACGTCATGGTCGGCGGCGGCTGTTGTTGGGCAATTCCTTAAGACCGTCCGTCTAGGCTTCATCGCCTGTCGACGCAAATCCTTCCGATTGGTGCGCGGATGGCGCTGAAAATGACCCTCAAGCCGAAGGAGCGGGCCGTGATCAACGGCGCCGTCATCGTGAACGGCGATCGCCGTGCGAGTTTTGCGGTGGAGAATGCGGCGTCGATCCTGCGAGAAGGCGACATCATGCAGCCCGCTGAGGCGACGACGCCGGCGCGTCGCATCTATTTACCCGTGATGATGATGCTCATGGGTTCGGGACGCACGCCGGCCCTGTTCGGCGAATACCGCCGGCGGCTTGAGGAATTCGCCGGCGCCGTCGCCGACCCGGAGATCCTCGCGATTTGCGCAAAGCTCGCCGCGAAAGTCGCCAATGAGGACTTCTACAAGGCGCTGCGCCTGTGCCGTCGCCTGATTGTTTACGAGGATGCGAGGCTGAACGATGTCGCATGAAGCCTATGCGAAGACGCATGCGAGCGTTCGAAGTCCGCGCGATCTTGAATACCGCGCGTTCTGCGAAGCGACGGCGCGGCTCCTGCGGGTCGCTGAAGCGGACGCGGACGGCGCGCCGACGCGGTCGGCGGAAGACCTGAAAGAAAAGATCGAGGCGATCCATTTCAATCGCCGTCTGTGGGGCGCGCTCGCCGCCGATTGCCGGCGCGATGAGAACGGGTTGCCGGTCGAGACGCGTCGATCGATCGTCTCCCTCAGCGAGTGGGTGTCGCGCTATTCCAGCGACGTGATGCGACGGCGCGCGGATCTCGAGCCGCTGATCGAAATCAATCGCATGATGATGGACGGCTTGTCCGGCGCCGCGCCTGCATCCTGAAACCGCAGGGTCGGGGGACATTTTTGCCCGCCCGGAAATTCTTGCCCGGCAGAGTCAGCCGGGGGCGGGGGCGGGCGTGATTGATCCCGCCTTAACCTTGACGAACGCAGCCTTGCGCCGCGCGGGGTTAGCGGGCCGGCGTTAAGGATTGCATGCGGATCAAGCGAGGGCCCGGAGCTTGCTTGTCGCAACGCTTACGCGGCGCGTGGTGCGCCGTCCGGACGCGGTGAAAAAGTCACCGGCGAAAAGCCAGAAGGGCCCGACAGCAAATGGTCAGCATCAACACCAATCCCGGCGCATTGATCGCGCTGCAAAACCTCAACCGCATCAACGGCGATCTCGACGAAACCCAACGGCGCGTCTCCACCGGTCTTGAAGTCTCGAGCGCGAAGGACAATCCCGCGCTGTTCGCCCTCGCGCAACAACAGCGCGCCGAACTCGGCTCGATCGAGTCCGTCCAGCAGGGCCTGAGGATCGGCGCCTCCGCCGTCGACGTCGCGCTTGCGGCGGGCGAGTCGATCAGCGACATCCTCGTGGAAATGCGCGCGGTCGCGAGCCAGGCGACGGACGCCTCGCTGACGGCCGACCAGCTTCAGGTTCTGGAGGACCAATATGTCGCGCTGCGCCAGCAGGTCGAACGCCTCGTCTCCAGCGCGGAAATCGGCGGGCGCAATCTGCTCGCCGCCGGCGCCCCCGATCTGACCGTCGTCGCCAGCACGGATGGTTCCGATTCCATCACGGTCGCCGCCCAGGACTTCTCGGAGACCGGCTCGATCCTGACCTTCAGCTTCGCTGACAACCCCTTCGAGGCGATCCCGGACGATCCGCTGACCCCGGGGGTCGACGAATCCCAGACCGCTCAGCAGGCCGCGCAGGCGGAAATCACAGCGCTTGAGGAATCGATCACGAACGTTTCAAGCGCACTCGGCCGCCTCGGTTCGGGCAGCCAGTCCCTTGAACTGCAGGAAAGTCTGTTGACGCGGATTTCCGATACGCTCGAAGTCTCGATCGGCAATCTTGTCGACGCCGATCTCGCGCGGGAAAGCTCGCGGCTGCAGGCGCTTCAAGTGCAGCAGCAATTGTCCATCCAGACGCTCTCGATCGCGAACGCGGCGCCGAACGCGATCCTGGCGCTGTTCTCATAAGGTCGGGGATAGGGCGCGCGCCCGATTGGCCGGGCGCGCCGCCGTCCCTGATCGTGGGAGGTAGAGCATGGAGAATGTCCGACTAGACAGTCCAGCCGCCCAGAACCGCGCGGCGGACGCCGGCGCTGACCGCACGGCCGCTCTGGCCGAAGCGCGACAGCGCGTCCAGGCTGCGCAGGTCCAGGCCGCCGAGGAGGCCCGCGCCAACCAGGCGGAACAACTCGCCCGGTCGCGCGACGCGATCGCCCGCGCGCTTGGCGCCAATACGCGGCTTTCGATCGAACGCAGCAGCGCGAGCGACATTTTCGTTTATCGTGCGATCGACAATGCGACCGGCGAAATCGTCAGGGAATGGCCGCCGCAGCAATTCGCCGAGTTCGTCAGGGAATTGCGCTCCGGCGGGGAGGGCGAGGCCGCGCCGGAGGCGCGCGGCATGATCGTCGACGCAGAAATCTGAACCGCAAACCGCGCCGCCTTTTCTGCGTGAAAAAGAGGCGGCGCAATCGTGAATTGCCAAGATCTTCCGAGACCGGCATCCTGATCGGCGTGAGGGAGCGCCGACGCCGATCCTCCGGCGCTGTTTGACGCTCCAAACCTGATCAGAAGGATCCTGCTTGATGAAGAAGATCATCGCGCTCGCCGCCCTCGGCCTGGTCTCCGCTTGCGGACAGGAAGAGGCGCGCGAAGTCTCCGCCGCGCCCTCGGCGGAGGAAGCGAGAATTCAGGAGGCGGCGCTGTTCGCCAGCGGCGCGTTTGAGGGCCGCAGCGACCACGTTACGACCGGTCGCGTCTCCATCCGCAGGGACGGCGAGACATATCTCGTCGTCCTCGAAGAGGATTTCAGCCTCGACGGCGCGCCGGCCCCGACGCTCGGTTTCGGCGACGGCGAGTTCATTGCGGAAACGGAGTTTTCATCGCTGAGGTCGAAAACCGGCTACCAGACTTACGAACTGCCCGCGACGATCGATCCGGCCGAGTATACGCAGTTCTATGTATGGTGCGCCGACTTCTCCGTTCCGCTCGGCGTCGCGGCGCTGACTTTCGCCCAGTCCGAGTAGCCGGGCTCGTCCGGCGCGACCGAAGCGCGCTGAGTCTGCGTCTCGATTCGCCGGACGTCTCCTTCTATGGTCCGCTGCATGTTCACGCAGTTTTTCCACGAATTGAAGTCCGCCGGCCTGCCCGTTTCCCTGCGCGAGTATCTGACGCTGATGGAGGCGATGGAGGCGGATCTCGCAAGCCGCAAGGTCGAGGACTTCTACTATCTCTCCCGGGCCGCGCTCGTGAAAGACGAGCGCAATATTGACAAGTTCGACCAGGTCTTCGGGCATGTTTTCAGGGGGCTTGAAAACCTCGCCGAGGGCGTGGAAGCCGAGATCCCGGAAGAGTGGCTGAAGCTTCTCACCGAAAAATACTTCACCGAAGAAGAAAAGCAGCAGATCGAGGCGCTCGGCGGCTGGGACAAACTCATGGAGACGCTAAAAAAGCGCCTCGAGGAGCAGAAGAAGCGCCATCAGGGCGGCAAGAAATGGATCGGCACCGAGGGCTCCTCGCCCTATGGTTCGGGCGGCTACAACCCTGAGGGCGTGCGCATCGGCAATGAGGGCAAGCGTCAGGGGCGGGCGGTCAAGGTCTGGGAGAAGCGCGAATACCGAAATCTTGACGATCAGGTCGAGCTCGGCACGCGAAACATCAAAATGGCGCTGCGGCGTCTGCGCCGTTTCGCCCGCGTCGGCGCGCCGGACGAACTCGACCTCGACAAGACGATCGATGCGACGGCGCGCGCAGGCTACCTCGACATTCAGTTGCGGCCCGAGCGGCGCAATACGGTCAAGGTGCTGATCTTCTTCGACGTCGGCGGATCGATGGATCCGTTCGTGCGAATTTGCGAAGAACTCTTTTCTGCGGCCCGCACCGAATTCAAGCACATGGAGTACTTCTACTTCCATAATTGTCTTTACGACTATGTCTGGAAAGACAACTCCCGGCGCTGGACGGAGAAGGCGCCGACATGGGATGTCCTTCACAAATATCCGCATGACTACAAGGTGATCTTCGTCGGCGACGCGTCCATGAGCCCCTATGAAATCACGGTGCCCGGCGGCTCGGTGGAGTATTTCAACGAAGAGGCGGGGGCGATCTGGCTGCAGCGCGTTACGGATATTTATGAGAGCGTGGTCTGGCTCAATCCGGTGCCGCAAAAACACTGGGACTACGCGCCCTCCATACAGCTCATCCGCGAACTCACGAGCGATCGGATGTATCCGCTGACAGTCGACGGAATTGACCGGGCGATGGCGCAGCTACGCCGGTAGGCGTTTGATGTCCTGGCGCAGCGCGCGCACATGGTCGATCATGGCGGTCAGCATCTCCTCGAGACGCCTGCTCAGTTCCCGGCGTTGCGCCGGGATATCGGACGCCGAGCCCACCAGACCTTCGGCGCTCTCGCATAGTTCGCCGACATCCCAGGCGCCGACGCCGCGCGCGGCGCCCTTTATGGCGTGCATGATGTCGCGCCACGCTTCATCTTCCGCGTCGACGTCGATTTTCGGGCGCAGGCTTTCAATCTGATCGGTGAAGATCGACAGGATTTCGTCGCGCAGGGCGGCGTCGCCGGCGACATATTGCTCAAGATGGTCAAGGTCGATCATGACGAAGGGGAGCGGGTTCAACTCAATACTGCGCCCGCAGTTCACCATGAAGCGCCTACCATTTGATTAAAACCCATACGAGATTTGCGCCGGCGGCGAACGCGCCGCAAAACGCCGGGCGGCGAACGCGCCGCAAACGCAAAAAACCCCGCCCGGTCCGGGCGAGGCGCAGTCTGGTAGCGCGACGGTTTTGGGTAC